>NZ_CATMPS010000007.1:0-115636 GCF_950073225.1 uncultured Oscillibacter sp. | reverse complement strand
TACTTCAAACCTTTGAAGCCTAACCAGCGGCAGCTGAAGATCCGCGGCTTTGCCGCATAAAATCGTAGCTGTACTTTTGATGCAGTTTCCATTTTTGCCCTTTTTGATTTTTACGAAAACTCAAACATCATTGGTTTGTGTTTTGCCTAAAATAACATTTCCAATATATTTTTCGTTTTTCAGAATTTTCGAAATCGTTTCCTTGCTCCAGATTTCCTTTCCGGTAGGTGAAGGGATATCCATCAAAAACAGTGTGTCGGATATTTTCCCGAGACTGTCACCAGCGGCGAACCTCTCAAAAATGTAACGTACATGAGCGGCTTCCGAAGAACTAATCTGAAGTTTGCCTTTGGGGTCTACCTTGTACCCATAACATACGATGGATGCTTTAGTCGATTTGCCGCTCTGAAAGCTCCTTTGCAAGCCTGCTTTGATTTTGTCACTTCTTGCCAAATCCATGATATCATGTTCCTCCCAAAATTTCAATCTATATAGCAAATATATAAAAATGAGCAGCCTTTGGCTGCTCATGAGTACACATGATTAAATTACCCAATAAATGCTGAGTGCGATTTTACTCCATTGGTCATGCGGGATGTTCGGGAAATGCTTAAGAAATCGTCAAAATTTAAGCCTTATAAATTAAATCAAAAACTTGCATTTTTGCATGTTTTTGAAACTTTTTAACAGATAATTTCGTCAACTTAACATTCCTTGTGTGGGGGAAAAAGATGCAGACCCGAATGGTGCCAGCGTCCACCACCGTGATCCGCTCTATAAACTTGTGGGTAATCGTATCATCGTATTCCGTGAAGCACAGCGGCTGCTGGTCCAGCCACGCCTCCATTTCCCGCTGCCTGGAGGCCCGGAGGCTCCGCTGGCTTTTGTCTTCTTCAAGAGCCTGCATCCGCTCCAGAATTTCCTGCTTCTCCTCCGCCACAGCCCTGAGCTGGTCATTCAACTCCAGGTTATCCATGTCCTCCAGCACCTTGTCCAGCAGCACGGCCTGTTCCGCTGTCAGAGCGTCCAGCCGCTGCTTCAGCTCCAGGAGGCTTGCCCCATCCGCCCTGTCGTGGCTCTGGGCCAGCCCCGCCAGCTTCAGGACCCCGGCCTTCACCTCGGTCCGGATGGCGCCGTATTTATTCAGGGCGGCCACGATGGCCCGATGGAGCTTATCCTCGTCCAGCGAGGGCGAGTCATGGCAGTATTTCTTCCCGAATTCCAGACGGGAGACGCACCGCCAGACGATCCGCTTTTTACCGTTCCTGGCCCAGGTGCAACGCTTGTAGGGCGTACCGCACTCGCCGCAGGTCAGCAGTTCGCTGAGGGCGTACTTGGAGGAATACTTCCCCTGCTCCGTCTTGCCGGTCTTCTGCATGACCTTCCGTTTGCTGGCCCGGCGGGCCATCTCCGCCTTCGCCTGATAAAACATATCCCTGGAGATAATCGCCGGATGATTATTTTCCACATAAACCATGGGAAACTCGCCGGTGTTTCGCACAATCTTTTTGCTGATGCAGTCGGTGGTGTAGGTCTTTTGCAGCAGAGCGTCTCCGATGTAGCGCTCGTTGATGAGGATATTGCGGATCGTCTGCCAGGACCACTGCTTCACCCCGGTGGCGGTGGGAACGTGCTCCTGCTCCAGCTCCCTCTGAATCCCGAAGATGCTGGCCCCGTCCAGGTACCGGCGGTAAATGCGACGCACCACCTCCGCCTCCTCCGGGTCAATCTCCGGCTCACCGTCCGCCCCGCGGCGGTACCCCAGCAGACGTGTATACTGGAAGGGCACGTTGCCCGCCTCCCGGCTTTTGAGGATACCCCAGATCACATTGTTTCGAATGGACTCGCTCTCCGCCTGGGCGAAGCCGCTGAACAAGGTGATCATAAACTCACCGGCCTCCGTGAGCGTATTGATGTTCTCCTTTTCGAAGTGGACCCCAATGCCCCGGCCTCTTAGCATACGGACGGTGGCCAGACAGTCCACCGTATTTCGAGCGAAGCGGGAGAGGGACTTGGTCAGGATCAGGTCAATGCGTCCCCGTTTGCAGGCGGCGATCATGCGGTTGAACTCCGCCCGCTTTTTCATGCTGGTGCCCGTGATGCCCCTGTCGGCGAAAATTCCGGCAAATTCCCAATCGGGATTCTCACCGATTTTCTGGGTGTAATACTCCTTCTGAGAGGTGTAGCTGGTGAGCTGCTCCTCGCTGTCGGTGGAGACCCGGCAGTAGGCGGCCACCCGCAGCTTCCTCCCAGAGGGGCCCCCGGTGGGTGTTTTCTCCTTGGTTGCGGGGATGAGACGTATTCGTTTTTCTCGTACAGCATGTTCCATAATTTGTCCTTTCCCGGTAGGTTTACGCTATCCCTTGAAGGTCACCGTCACCGCGTTGTCCGCGGAGATGGTGATATATTGAATGGCTCTTTCGCCATGGATATCAATTAAATTGGCCTCCTGTGAGAAGCAGTCGTACCGGGCGGAAACGCCTTGGAGAATCAATTTCACGATTTCTTCCGGCTGGTCCGGTCGCTCCAGCCCCCGGTTGATGGTGTTGGTCAGACGGACCGCGTCGGCGGACGGCTCATAGACCACAGCGGACTGTTCCGAAGGCGTATACGCTGCTGTCTGCCGCTCCACTTCTGCCAGAAAATCAGAATCTTTGATTTCCGTCCTGATTCCACAGCCCTCGCATTGAAGGTACAGTGTATCATTTCGCTTCTGCCCGCTGTGCCGCCTCTTTAAAGGACTGCCGCACTCGGCGCAGCGCAGTTTCTCCCGATATCGAAGGGCTGGGCGGTCTGATCTGCGAACGGTCTTTTTCCGTTTTTGAATGATTTCCTGCGCCGTTTGGAAGATCCCGGCGTCAATGATGACGGGGTAGCCGTCGGCGCCCGTATAGCGGGGATTTTTCAGAATGAAGCCCACCCGGTGCATGGTCCACTGAGGGCGTTCCTGGCTGTAGAGAATGCCGTCATCGTTCAGAATGTCCGCTCCAGGTAGATGGAAAATATTCGTTTTACCACCTCGGCCTCCTGGGGCTGAAGGACCAGTTTTCCGTCCTGAATCTGGTAGCCGTACAAAATTTTACGAATCATGCTTCATCCTCCTGAACCCGCTCCGCCAGTTCCATGCCGCCCCGAAGGTGGAAGCGGATACGGGAGCGGGACTCCGCCGTGACCTTCTCCACCAACTCAGCGAACAAGGCTTCATCAAAGCTGTTCAGCCGTTCCGGCCCACTGCGAATCTTACTGACTGTCTGACGGAAGGTGTCCAGCGCTTCCTCCGGGTCATCCTCCTTCAGCAGGCGGCGGCGTTCCTTCCGAAGCTCCGCCAGACGGCCATCGAGTTCCCGCAGCTTGGCGGCCCCGGCGGAGGCGTCCAGAACGCCCTTGCTCTGGAGAGCGCTGACCTTATAGCTCTGGTCGGACGCCTCGGCGATAGCCTTGTTCACCGCCAGCATAGCGGGATTGTTCCGCTGGCGGGCCTCGTTCAGGGCATCCAGCTGGCTCAGGGCGGGCTTGAGGATGACGCCGTCGTGGAGCCGGAGCTTGTTGTACATCCGTGCGAAGGCGGCGTGGATGTCTTCCTCCGGGATAGGCCCCACGGAGCAGGATTCCGCATTTCTCAGGTGATTCCTGCAGCTCCATATGGCGGTGCCCTTCCGGGTAGTTCTCCGGTAGAGGGCCTCCCCGCAAGCTACGCAGTACATTTTCCGGGACAGCGGGTAGACGCCGTCGGGACGGTCCCGGCGATGCTTTTTTCTCTGCCGGAGAGCTTGGACCTTCTCAAAGGTCTCCCGGCTGATGAGATCGTTCACGATCCAGCCCACGCTGTGGCCGCTGAGGTAGGCGTCGAATACCCAGCGCACCAGTTCCGCCTCCGACCGGATGATCTCCATGCTTCCGCTGCCCTTGAGGCGGTAGCCGTAGGGCGGCTTGGTGGTGATGAACTGGCCCAGCTCCATTCTTCTCCGGAAGCCCTGGCGTCCGTTTTCGGAGATGGACACGGACTCCTGCTGGGCCAGAGCGCCAAAAACGCTCACCAGGAATTCCGTGGTGAGCGTTTCCGTGTCGATATTCTCTTTTTCGAATTGGACGGCAACGCCAAGGGACATCAGCTCCCGCAGAGAGGCGAGGCAGTCTTTCGTGTTCCGGGAGAAGCGAGAGAGGGACTTCACCAGGACCTTGTCGATCTTACCCTTCCGGCAGTCGGAGAGCATCCGGTTAAAGTCCTCCCGCTTGTCCGTTTTCGTGCCGCTGACCGCTTCGTCGGCGTAGACATCCACCAACTCCCAGCCCTCATGGCCATTGATGAGGTCGGTGTAATTGCGGATTTGGGAGGCGTAAGAGAGCGCCTGCTCGGCGTGGTCCGTGCTGACCCGGCAGTAAGCGGCAACCCGCAGAACGGAGGATTCCTTCTCCCTGGGTGGGATGATTTTTACATTCGCTGAAGCGGAGAGCTTCTCCACCTACAGTGTACAGTGTGTTCAGGAGGCGCTGGAGGAGTTTGGCTGCAAGATCAGGAAAATCGAATGTAAAGCTGAGGAAACCCGCCTTTTTCGATTTTTGCAAGATACCCAGTCCTCACAGATGGGTAAGCTGGGTGTGTTTCAGTCCGAGCAGAAAAAGCGTCAATTTCTGAACCGCCTCCAGAGTGAGTTGGTCAAACGCGGTATTGTAGATGTTCTGCGCAATGGCATTAAAGTGTACCCGGTTGATCTCATCATGTTCTATCTCACACCGACCGAAAACAACGAAAAAGCAAGGGAAATGTTCCAGAAAAATATTTTCAGCGTGACGCGCCAGCTCTGTTATTCTCAGGACGCAGGCAAGCTGGCCCTTGACTTGTGCTTATTCATCAATGGATTTCGTGGGTGTCGAACCCGCTGATCTTGCCGCTGTCCAGCACCAGGATTCGATCCGCGTCCTGTACGCTGGAAATGCGCTGGGCAATGATGATCTTATATGATATAAAAAACTTTGATTTCACAAATGGGCAGACTGCGGTTATAATGGCAATCAATCCAAGAATCTTTGCCAGTTCCGCAGAGCGGTTTGCTTTTACAACGAAATAGATTGGCTTGTTACTATTCAATTAGGCAATACCAAACATCAATGCCGGCGCGCTTATGGCGGGTCTTGGCTGGTGTTTGGTATTTTTACTTTTCATTTTCTGTGGGATTGGGAAAGAAGGGGGATGCGATGGTCGTTGATAAGATTTTGAACAACAATATCGTCAGTTCTTTCGATGAAAACGGCCGGGAAATCCTTCTGGCAGGCCGGGGAATTGGGTGGCAGGCAAAACCAGGGCAGGCCGTAGACCGTTCCAAGATCGAAAAGACATTCCGCATGGATTCCCCGGACTCCACGAGCCGCCTGAAACAGCTGCTGCTGGAGGTGGACCTGGAAGCGGTCCGCGCAGCCACAAAAATTATCGAATACGCCCGGGAAACCCTGAAGAAAAAGCTCAATAAGAATCTTTATATCACTTTGACAGACCATATCAGCTTTGCTGCCGAGCGGATGAAGAGCGGGCTCACATTTCACAATATGCTTTCCCTGGAAACCAGAAAGCTCTATCCGCAGGAGTATGCCATTGGCATTCACAGCCTGCAAATCATTCAGGAGCTCATGGGAGTTTCCCTGCCCGAAGCCGAGGCCACCTCCATTGCCCTGCATATCATCAACGCTGAATATGACTGCGATATGGAGAAAACCCAGGGAACCCTCAAAATCGTGCAGAACTCTCTCAATATTGTGCGTTATAGATTGTGCGTCAGCTTCGACGAAGAATCGCTGGACTACCAGAGATTTCTGACCCACCTGCTCTTTTTTGCCCAGCGGGTCATGGAAAACAAGATGCTGCCGGACGAAGAGGATTTTCTCTATCAAAACATCAAACGGCAGCAGCCCCAGGCATTTGACTGTACGCTCCGCATCCGGGATTTCATCAAAAAAGACTTCGCGGATTGCTTCTTTATGTTTCTCCCCGTTTTTATGGGAATTACCATCGCGAAAAAGATGGGCGGCAATCCCATGCTGTTTACCGGGTTCCTATCATGATTGTGGAGAACGGTCTGGGCGCCAAGGATACGCGGGCCGAGGACGGCGGGTTCCACGACAGCTGCCGCATTGACTACCTACGCCAACACATTGAGCAGATGAAGCTGGCTGTGGAGGAGGACGGCGTGGACCTCATCGGCTATACCCCCTGGGGCTGCATTGATTTGGTCAGCGCCTCTACCGGAGAAATGGCCAAGCGGTATGGCTTTATCTACGTCAACAAATTTGACGACGGCACCGGCGATCTGAGCCGGGAGCGAAAGGATTCCTTCTATTGGTACAAGAAAGTGATCGCCACCAACGGCGAAGATCTGAGCTGACAGCAAAGCGGGGCGGACTCCAAGACGGGTCCGCCCCGTTTCAAGCCCACAGAAAAGAAATGGAGATCCTTAACTCTGAATCCGTCTAAATATGCGACGCTGGGATTTTATTTCAGCGCCGTTCTATTTATAAATGCAATTTATAAGTTATAAAATATATTTCACAATAAATTAGCACTCTTTCGTTGACAGTGCTAACGCACCGGCCTATAATATAAGCGTAAACCAATTCCGGCAAGAGGCCGAAATAATGAAAGGAGTAATTTTTATGCTGACCCCTTAGAGACGCTTGCCCTGTTCGTGCAACTTGATCTCGCCCCTGGCGTCCGTGAAGATGTAGCCAAAATCAATGGCAGCCGGAGCCTCGGCGGCTTCGCCGTTGCTGGTGTAAGTCACATGGAACTTGGCCCCCTCAATGGGAGCGTCTGCCACGCTGTCCTCCTTGAAGATGGTCAGCTCGGGGGCCTTGCGGTTCTTGAACGTCAGCTTCTTCACATCTCCGGCGTTCAGGGAAACCGTTTGCACCCGGTCAGCGTCCTTATCCGGGAGGAAGTAGGGTGCGGGGACGGAAATCTCCGTGACCCGGTAGGTGCCGGGTTCCACCCGCTTCATCACCATACCGTCCGGGCCGGTCTTCCAATCGTCCTGGAAATCACCGTTGATGGCCTCCACCCGGAACACGGTGTCGGGAACCGGCTCCTGGCTGTCCGCGTCGATCTTATAAAGGGTCAGCTCCGGCTTCTTCAGGTTTTCAAAAATGACTTCCTTCTCGTCGCCGCCGTTAAGGGAGATCGTCTTGGTCCGCTCCTCGCCAATCACATAGGGCTCGGGAACGGACTGCTCGGTGATGCGGTAGCTACCGGGGGCGACCCGCAGCTCCACGGAGCCGTTGGCCTCGGTGGTCAGGTTCTGACGGTAGTCGCCGTCAATGGCCTCCAGGAGAAAGACAGTGCCGGGGATGGGCTGGTTGGTCCCCTTCTCAATTTTTGTGATCTTCAAAAGGGGTTGCTTCTGGTTATCGAAAATGAGCTGCTTGCTGTTTCCGGCCTCCAGCCAAATGGTTTGGGTGGGTTCATCGCTGACAACATAGGGGTCCGGGACGGAAATCTCTGTTACCTCGTAGGAATCCACGGGGATGCCCGTCAGAGTTGCGGTGCCGTCCGGCCCGGTGGTCACGTCATGGTGAAACCCGTAATGGATGCCCTTGATCTCAAAGTGGGTGTCGGGGATCACGTCTCCCGTCTTGGCGTCCCGCTTCAAGATGGTGAGGTTCGGCAGCTTCTTGTCGGAGGCTGTGACAGTGACGGTGCCGCCCCCATTGACGGCGGCCTGATCCACATGGGCAATGACCGGCTCCGTCAGCTTGGCATAAGGCGAGGGCGCAGACACTTCCACAAAAGCGTACATTCCCTCGGTCACATCCGTCACTGTGATGGAGCCGTCCGCCTTGGTAGCTTCAGTCCCAATGATCTGCCCGTCCTTCAGGATATTAAAAACAGCGCCAGGGAGAGGATTGTTGGAATCATCCAGCTTGATGAGCTGAATTTTTACCTTGCTGTCGTTTTCAAAAACCAGGGAAACGTCGGATTTTCCATCCCAATGGAAGCTCTGCTTCACCTTGTTCTGATCCGGACTCTTGGTGTATCCCTCCGGGGGAGTCATTTCCTCCGCGACATAACTGCCAATGGGCATGGAATCCCAGGGCACGTCTGTGAGCCAGCCGCCCTCAGCCGTGGTATAGGCCCCCACAAAGCTGTTGTCCACGCCGGTGATTTTGATCACCGCCCCGGCGAGGCCCTTGGAGGGATTGTCCGCGTCTACTTTCCGGATGCTGCCCTCGCTGGTGATGGTGGTGCTGTCCCGGAAGGTGACGGTCACGGTATTGTTCCCATTGCTGGGCAGGGTGACATACTGCGGGGCGGCGCTGTCGATTTCATAGCCCTCCGGGGCGGAGGTCTCTGTCACGGCATAAGTTCCGGCGCTGAGGCCGCTGATCCGGTAGGTGCCGTTCTGGCCCGTGACCACGTCCTTGGAATAGGAGCCGTTGGTGGATTCAATGTGGAACCCGGCTCCCGGCAGGCCCTTGCTGGGATTGGTGGCGTCCACCTTCTTAACAATGAGGACGTATTCCTCCTGCTCGATGTGTTCCACCGTCAGGTCGCCCAGGATGATCTTCTGCACAGATCCGGCAGGGTGGGCGGAGCTGCCGGCGCCGGTGAAGGTGTATTCATACACGGCGCATTTGCCCCAGACCCCCTGGCTGCCCAGGTCCAGGATGAACTGCGTCCGGTCCCGGAAGGAGCTTTCCCCCTGCTTCTGGTCGATGCTGGTGTAGTGGGTGCCCTCCAGGGTGTTGTACACGGCCATGAGCTCCTCGGCGCAGGCCACGACGGGGTCGCTCATGCTGCCCTGCTGATACCGCCAGATGCATGCCTGGACCCAGGCGTTCATATACCAGCGGTAGCCGCCGCTCCACACATCCGCCACGCCCAGGGCCTCCGCCTCGTCGGTGAAGACGCCGGTGGAGTGAGCGTAGTAGTAGGCCATCATGATTTCCACGGTGGGGTCGGAGATCGACCGCTTGTTCCCCCAGGTCTGGCCCTGGAGGGAGGAGCCCATGCCTCCGCCTTTCGTGCCGCAGAAGCCGGTGGTGTCCTTATTTCCGTTTTTAAAGGTCATTTCATGAAGAGTACAGCGCCCCAGGACCGCGGACTCATAGGCCACGCCGGAGTGACCGAACTCCTTCAGCGTGATGGTATCCCCGGCGGCGAAGGCCGTGGTGGGGAACAGGCTCAGGACGCAGACCAGCGCCAGCAGCAGGGCCGTCAGGCGCGTTCGCAGGGAATGATGTTTTTCGTTCATAAAGGGTTCCTTTCCATTTTGAATTTGGCAACAAAAAAGGCCCCTTGGCGTGATGCCAAGGGGCCTCCGTGTGGTGTGTGATTCCTTATTCGTAGGGGTTATGTCCGGTGGGATCGCCTACGACCATGTAGCAGTAGGCTTTTCCGTTTTTGAAGGTGACGCCGGTGCCGACATGGGACGCCTCCTCCAGCAGCATGGTTTTATAGTGCCCAGGAGACTCGATCCAATAATCGATGGCCTGCCGGGCAATGTCCGGGCAGCCGTAGGCGGTAAACACGGTCAGGTTGTACAGCCCAGCATAAGGCCAGCCGTAGCGGATGAGTGCCATGTGGTCATAGGGCCGGTGCTCCGTGACACCTTGACCGGAGACATCCTGAGCGGCATTCATGAGGGATTCGTCCATGGGAAGCTCCTCGAGGCCGTTCTCCCGGCGCACCTCGTTGATGAGCCGGACCATCTCCAGACGGATGTCCATGTTGACAGACAGGTCCAGGGCTTCGCTGGGGGCCGGGGACGGCTCCGCCGCTTCTACGGTCAGCGTCAGACTGCCGGTGCTTCCGGCCTTATCGGTGACGGTGATCTCAGCCGTTCCCTCCGCCCTGGCCACCGCTACCCAATAGGTCAGGACCCGTTCGAGGGTGATAGCCTCCGGGTTGCTGGATTCGGCGGTGTACTCCGGTCCGACAGGTCCGATGATGAGGCAGCTCCTTTCGCCTGCCTCCAGGGTATTGCCCTTGTAGCTGCCTACCCGGATCTCCGGGTCCGCTGCCAGAGCCGGGCCCGCCAGCAGCGCCGCGGACAGTATGCCAGCCGCCAACATCCCAAACACTTTACTGTTCCTTTTCATAGCTTTTCCTCCATTTCCGTGATTTTGTCAGGGCTTTCGCAACCGCAACACTACCACAGATTTGGGGGATTGTCGAATGGAATCGCTGAACAGCTTAATCCGTCAGCTCAACCGCTCTCACACACCAACGGAGGTCCCGCTCATCCCGGACGCAGGTGTACAGCGTCAGGCAATTGTCGGAGGTATTCTCCAGGCTGCTCAGGTCCGTTTCCGTCACCTTGGCAACGGAGGTCACCTCATAGGTCCGGGTCCCCTCCTTGGTGGTCAGGGTGATTTCGTCCCCGGCCTCCAGGGTATGGATTTTGCCGAAATAGCTGTTGGTCCCCCGGTTGTGGGCGGCCAATCCGACGTTGCCGTTCCAGATGGAGGTCTCCTCAAAGTGGCCCACACCCTTCTTCAGCGCGGCGCTGTCGGTGCCCTGCACGATCTTGACATTCAGGCCGATGGCGGGGATTTTCAGCGTTCCAAGGGAGCCGTTGCTGTAGTAGCTGTCCTCGGTGACGCTGGTAAAGCCGACAGAGGCCGTGTCATTGGGCCGGGTGGTGACAGTGAAGTGTTCCGGGGGAGTGGAAGAGCCGGAGGAACTACTGTCCAGGATGGACGTGCTGGGCAGGAACCCGCCCATGCCGCTGGACACACCATTTTCCGAAACAGAGTAATTTGCGCCGCCCACCTGATTCACCAGCCCGCCGGATAGCGCACCGGGAACAAGGTTAGGCGTCAGGTGTTCGCCGCTGCCGGGGAGGTAGCTGGTGGGGGTACCGAAGCCGGGGGCCACCAGGGCCACGTTTTTGCTCCGGTCCACGTTGGGGTTTTCCTCCTCGTAGATCGTATCATTGCTGGTAGGCCGGGCGAACAGGAAATCGTCCGCCCCGTCATAGCTGTACTCGAGGGCGCTGGCCTGGACGGCGCACAGGGCGCAAATCATGCAGGCCAGCAGGAACATTCTGAGTTTTTTCAATCGCATTATCTCCTTCCTCTGATCTTTTTGAATACAAATACACCGCCCAGGACCAGCGCCAGGACCAAGCCGCCGATCATGAGCGGACGCCCGATGCCGGAGATGTCGACGGGCTTGCCGTCCTGGACGCCGGAGTCCTTCGGGGCATCGCTGCTGCCGAACACGGCGGTATAGGTAACCACATTACAGCCGGTTTTGGAAACCTCTCCGGAGTAGTCCGCCGTCACCGTGTACCCGGTGGCGTACTTACTGGAGGTGCTGCCGATGTACCGGGCCGTGGCGGTGTAGCGGGTGACCACGCCCTCGCCGGACTCCTGAGTGGAATTGCTCCACTGCACGTCCGCCAGGGTCAAGCTCCGTCCGCCGTCCGAGATGGTCTTGGGCACCAGGGACAGGTCCGCGTCCGACAAATTCGGATAGGTACGAGTCGCAGACACTGTGCCGGTCTTGGTGGCGTAGCCGTCCGTGGTCACCTTGACCGTGGTGTGGTCCAGGTGCAGCTTCCCGGTGTAGCCGTCCTCCGTGACGGTTTCGATCTCGGCGTCCAGAGTCTGGAGGATTTTCTCCATGTTATTGGTGTCGCTGGGCATGGTCACGGTCTGGACATGGGGCTTGGTGTCCACGCCCACCTCGTCCTTCCGGGTCATGTCCAGCAGGTAGTACAGCCGCCCGTTTCGCTCGAAGTCCTCCGTGGGAATGAGGCCGGGGTCATCGTCCAGGGACAGCTGGTACACCTTCTGGATGCGCAGCTCATCGAAGTCGCCAGCCGTGTACTCCTCCACGGAAATGGGATAGTAGGCGCTGTCTCTGACCGGCTTGGTGGCGTCAGCCGCCTCGGCAGCCTGGACGGGAACGGACAGAAGCGTGGAAAGCAGGAATGCAGCCAGGAGCAAAGGAATCGTTCTTTTCATGTTGTTCTCCTATCTCAAAATAGTGGGACTATCTCTCGTCCCCGCTCCGAGCCGGAGCCTTCCGCTGGGGCGGAGCGATGGTTTTCTCAATGGAACCGCCAATCTGACGGCTCATGCCTTGAATCTCTTTCAGGAAGGCTATCCGGTCCTCAATCTCCCAGCCCTGGCATCGCTTCGCCATGCCCGTCAGGTCCGGCAGCTCCCGCTGGACGCCGAAGCGGCGGCAAAGGATGTACGAAACGCTCTGGGCGCTCAGTTCACAGCCCTCCCGGCTGTAGGCGGGATTGCGGCCCCGGTCATGGAACCGGGCCTGGGCAATCTCGGCGGCGATGGCCGCGAACGCCTGGCCGTCCGGGCAGGCAGTGTCAATAGACGAGTATGCCATCAAGTACATGGTTGGCCACAAGATTTCGGACATTACTGAAAAAGTCTATACTCAGCGAGAATTTGAGTGGCTGAAACAGGAAATCGAAAAAATAAAATAGGGTGTACATTGGGCGTAAATCTGTAACAACGCCTCCATGCGTATCGGATTGACTTTGAGCGTGAACCGGAGTATAGTGTCCAGGAAAGGAGAAAATACTCTGAAGGTCTTGGGGGGATACTTAGGAGAAACACTATTCAATCGGAAAGGAGGGTGTTTTATGGCCAGGTTGTCTAATGAGGAAATCAGACGCATGTTCCTTGATGAAGCCGATGCATATACCGATGCGCATCCTGCTGAAGCATGGCTTAAAGGCCGGGATTCTCGCTCCCGAGCCTGAGATGGTCGAAGTGGTCTGATAACAACACAAAGCCGCCCCTGACTGCTACCAACGGTCAAGGGCGGTTTCCTTTCCGACTAAATACTATTTCTCCTCGGGTTCAGTCTCCCAAAGGTTTCCTGCTTCGTCAGGAACAAACCTGCGACTGCCCTCCGGGTTTATCGCATGAGCGACATCTGTGGTATGCCGGCATTCCCGGCCTCTCTTGTAGCAGCCGGTTTTCGAGCAAGTTTCCACGTTACCGTCGCATAAATATAAGACTTCTTGCATAGCAAATCCCCTTCTCAGAAGCGTAGGAATGACTATATAGGAATAACGTAGGAATAAAATAATGAGTTGTCTACATTTCCACGCTTTTATCCACTTCTTACTACTGCTCAAACCGTTGGAATAACAGCATTTAGCAGTAGACGTGCCTTAAAGATGTTTCTATTAATTGCTCAATAATAAGAGCGGATAACACAGAACTAAAATTTTATAATAGAGGCATCCTAATCACAGGGGGATGCCTTAGATGAGCAAGAAGGAAGTGGAATTCAGCAATCGGGACAGGTTCATCGAACTTGGCCTGATGATCGCCAGCCTGCGAAAAATGCAGGGGATGTCCCAGGAGAAACTGGCGGAGAAGGCAAAGATCAGCCGTTCCCATCTGAGTTCCATCGAGGCCCCCAACATCGTGCGGCCCTTTTCCCTGGAAGTGCTATGCAACATTGCGGATGCCCTGGGAGTCCGAGCGGGGGATCTGCTGAACGCCACCCTGCCCCCAACGAAATGAGAACAGCGCCTTGCCAGTGGCAGGGCGTTGTTTTGTCTCTATGCCGCTTCTCCGCCATAGAGGTCATGGTTGACCTGGGCGGCATAGTGGTTCTCAATCGTGGCCGGTGCGTTGTAGAGCACCGTCAACAAATACTGCTTCATGTTCCGTACCTGGGTGGTGTTTTCCCGGAGGCAGTCAAACACGAACCGGATGTGTTCAGAGTCCAGCTTCAGCAGGCGGGACTTCACCACCGCCTGGGGGAAGTCATTCCCTGCCACCCGGATATTTTTCTTTTTGGAGCAGACCGCCTCCACTATCAGCTCCACCATCTCGTCCAACTGGCCCGTGTCATAGGGGCGCTCCCGCACAAAGCCCTCATAGTCGATGTTCTCCCGAATCAGCCCCCTATAGGCGTCCATCTAGCCCTGACTCACTCCGCTGCTCCTGCTCCGCTTCCTTCCCTTCGCTTCAGGCGTGCCTGATGAATTTTTCATCACGGGTGGGAATCCCGCTTTCATCAAGAACATATCTTTCCACGCTCATGTGCAGGTCATATTTTTCCCGCAGTAGTGCGATGGTTCCCATCATCGGAGACGCATGATGCCGGTCTATGGACGCCTGGTCTCTCCATCTGTCAATGAGCAGAACGGTTTCAGATTCGCTGAAAGGAAAGAAATATTCATACCGCTCATTTCCATCCTCTCCGCGAATCAACGCCGCCGTTCCGCCTCTCTCCATTTCCTCGGCAAACTTGCGGGCACTGCCGTCCTTCCCCGTGTAGGTCAGAAGTACCAGGATGCTCATACGGCAGGTTCCTCCCTCTGATAGATGTTCTTTCCAAATTGATATGCTTTTTCCAAGTAATCTGTCTTGTCGATTTGAGGTTTTCCGTTCGTATCTCCGCAGCCGCCTGCCAGCAGCATCCCCTTGTCGTGGAAGCCGATGTAGTTGACGAGGGCAAACTGATAATAGGACACCGCCTGCTCAAAGGTCCAGAAGAAGTCATCCGCCGCCGTCATCAGCAGGGCGCAGTCCTTTACCGGATACTTTTCATACCGGCCCAGGGGTGGGTTGGGGTCCTCCTCCGCGATACAGTAGAACCGCTCAATAAACGCCTTGATCCGGGAGGACACTGTCCAAAAATACAGCGGCGAGGCGAGGACCAGTAGGTCCGCTTCCTTGATCTTGGGGACAAGATCATTGAAGCTGTCTTTCTGTACACAGGGCTTGCCGTAGCGGCAGGCGTTACAGCCCAAACATCCCTTTACCTCATGCCGCAGCAGGGAGATCACCTCCACGCTGTGTCCGGCCTCCTCAACGCCCCGTTTGAAGCTGTCCGCCAGCTGCGCGGTGTTGCCTTTGGGCCGTCCGCCGTCCTGCACGATCAGAATCTTTTTCATATTGCCCTCCAAATCCGCGTTTAAAATCATTATATATTGACAGACAGACGGTTGCAAGAGATTTCGGCAAGTTGTATATTGAAAATGGACAGTCGGACAAACCCAATGGATACCACCCCCCAGTCGTGTCCGAGCGAGGAAGTGTGGCTTATGCGAAATCAGGCTTTTGAGTACTATGCGTTCATCAGCTATAACCACAAAGATGCCAAACAGGCTAAGCAGCTCCAGCGGCAGCTGGAACACTACCACCTGCCCTCCGCGCTACGCAGGGAGCGACCGGACCTGCCCAAGCGGATCACCCCTGTTTTTCTGGACTCCTCCGACTTGGTGGCTAGGAGCAGCCTGTTCGACTCGCTACAGGACAAATTGGATGCCTCCGCCTATCTCATCGTACTGTGCTCCCCCAACAGCGCCACGTCCTCCTGGGTTAACGACGAGGTGAAGTACTTCATCAGCAGCGGTCGGAAGGACCAAATCATCCCCCTCATTATCAGCGGGGAGCCCCACGCCGGCAACCCCGCCCAGGAGTGCTATCCCCCAGCCCTGGCTAGCCTGCCCAACCGGAAGGCGCTGTTAGGCATCAGCGTCCGGGCTTACGGCAGGCGCGGGGCATTC
This sequence comes from uncultured Oscillibacter sp., assembly GCF_950073225.1. Taxonomy (NCBI): domain Bacteria; kingdom Bacillati; phylum Bacillota; class Clostridia; order Eubacteriales; family Oscillospiraceae; genus Oscillibacter; species uncultured Oscillibacter sp. Next base: position 100,142 of record NZ_CATMPS010000007.1, on the reverse strand, counting down.
CTGCGGGTGATTGCCACCCTTCTGGACCTGAAGCTGGACCAGGTCATCGCTCGGGACGCGGCGGTGCGGCGCAGGCGTTTCACCTTGTATGTCTTTGTCCTGCTGCTGGTAGCAGCGGCAGCCCTTTCCCTCATCTGGTACAATGTCCCCCACACGGCTCACTACATGGATTACACCTACAGATGGGAGAAGCCGGTGGGGCTTCAAGCGGTGTCCTCCTACCAGCGGCGTCAGATGGACTACACCTACCGTTTCACCACCCTGCGGGGAGACGTGGTGCAGGTGGAGCGGGTCAATTCGGCAGGCGCTTTGACTACCAGTTTGCTGCCGGCCTGGGAGGACCCACCCTCCATGCGGTTTTACTACGGCATGAGCGATGGCTTTGACGGCCGCTCCGTCACACAGGTAGCCTGTTATGACGCCTGCGGCCAGCAGCTGTATGCAAAGCATTATTCCGCTGACCTGAGTGCGGTGGACTTCGTCCAGTTTGGCAACAGCAGCGCATCTTTTTCCTTGGGCACCGACCTGCTGGCTTCCCAGGCCGAAGTGGGCGCGGACGACGTCAGCGAGAATCGGAGCGATGTGATCCGTTACATCCAGACTTACGCCGATGACGGCTATCTGATCCGGCGGATGTTCAAGCGGGACAACCGGGGCAGCTCCGGCGGCACGCCCACCCGGGATGAAAACGGAGTGTGGGGCACCGCTTTTCTCCGGGACGGCCTTGGCCGCGTTATTGGGATACGCTCCCTGGACCAGAATGAGGCCTTCATGGCGGACAGCGCGGGCATCGCGGGCTTTGACTACACCTACGGGAAGCTTTGCCGGATTACCAGCAGGGTCTGCGTGGACCTGTCGGGCAGGCCCATGGCGGGCAGGGACAATGTCACACGCTTGGAAATCAGCTATGACGACCTGGGCCGCATGGTGGAAACAGCCTATTTTGATGCAAACGGTGAACGGGTTATCAACAGCTCCATCGGCGTGTCCGCGATCCGTTACGGCCGCGACAGCCGGGGATTCCAGATATCCCAGGCGTTCTATGACCACATGCTGGAGCCGTGCTGCGACCCATCGGGGATCTGCCTCATCGTAGGCGATGTAGACGACAATGGCAGGCCCATCCGGCAAGACCTGTATAGGCCCGATGGCGAGCTGCAGTGCTGTGCCAGCGGGTTTTCAAGCATGACCTATGAATATAACTCCAGCGGACAGAGTATCCGTGTGCGCTACTTTGGGTTGGACGGCAGTCCGACGCCGGAGCTTTCCCTGAATGTATATGGGATGGATTACATTTACACGGACGGCCTTCTCACCCGCATAAATTATGTTGACGGGCAGGGCCGGCCTATGCGGAATAAGCATGGAGCTGCCGCCCTGAGCCGGGACTATAACAGTGAGCGGCAACTGTCCCGGGAACTGTGCCTTGATGAGAACGGCAGGCCAGTGCGCTGTACCGACGGCTACGCAGAAACCCGCTTCAGCTACACGGACGGCAACTGCACAAGGGCGGATTACTACGACGAGGCGGGCGCCCTTTGCCGGAACGGCAACGGCGTGGCCAGCTATGTCAGAACCTTCCAGTCCGGCCAATTGACCTCCCAGTCCTGCTTTGGACCGGAAGGAGAGCCGGTGTTCCACAGCGATGGATGGCACAGCCTCATCAGGAGCTTCGATGAGGAGGGGCTGTTCCAGCAGGAAAGCTACTACGGCACACAGGGAGAGCGGGTGATTGCCAGCGTCGGCTATTCCGCCGTCTCCCTGCGCTATGACAGTGCCGGGCACGTGACCAGCGTGACTTACTTCGATACGGAGGATCGGGAAATCACCCCCGCAGGCAAAAGCGACATCTATTATGGAGCGGTCCAGATTCAACTTGAGTATGACCAGCGGGGAAACGTGATCCGCAGGGTGTTCCTGCCGCAGTCAGGCATCCCGGACCCGGGGAAAATTTATGAGGCCCGCTATGACTATGATGACTATGGGAACACGGTGGCAGAGCATTGGCGGGACAGCCAGGGTATGCCCGCCCTGAACAGCGCCGGGTACGCGGATGCCCAGTTCAGCTATGACCGCTTCCGCCGGGCGGTGGAAAAGCGTTGGTTTGACACGCAGGGCATGCCGGTCAATTGGGTGGGCCTCGTATATGACAGGCAGGGATGGAATACCCAGATCACCGTCTATGGGGCGGACGGCTCCATTCAGCTGGTGGAGAACAATATGTATGATGAGTTTGGCAGCTGGGTCCAGCGGTTCTACACCGACGGGAAGGGGCAGCCTTGCATGACGGAGTTCGGATTTGCCACAGCCCGCGCCGTCCGTGACGCGCTGGGCAACGTAACGGACCTTTGGCTATATGACGAAACCGGGAATCCCTGTGATAGTATTTATCACCAAGTATACACATACAGCGTCACCGGGAAAACTGTGACAGAAGAATCCTATGACGGGAATGGGCAGTTTATCCAGCGCGAGGGGCACACATACGACAGCTATGACCGGCTGGTTGAGACGCGGTATTATGATGAGGACGGCTCCTGTACCGGCTGGCGTGTTTACACCTATAGCCCTTGGGGGGACCGGATCGAGAGCTTCTATTACGATACGGATGAGGTCCAGGCGGGTTTTGTGTACGAAGGCTTCAGCACCAAATCCTGATAGAGCGCCGCTGGGGAAGAATGATCAGGCCAAGCCGGAGGAATCCGCAATGCAGCGGACCTCTGATTTGGCCTGATTCTTTTTGTTACATGACAGGTATAGCCGTGTAAGGGTATGGTGGAATCCACACAATAAAATCAGATCCCCCGCGCGGAACCAGCGCCCTCGTCCCCAAACGGGCAAACGGAAGACAGAATCAAACCGCCGCGGAGCCTTTGCTCCGCGGCGGTTACTTTCTGCCTATCGCTGTATGAGGGGCTCGTCCACCCAGGTTATCTCATAACCGTCCCTGAGGAACCACTGGACGCAGTACCAACAGGGCTCACCGTTCACAGGACTGACCCCCTTGGCCACGCCGACGCCGATACTGGACCGGGTCTTGTCCAGCATCCCGCTCCGGTGGTTCTGCGAGGACTCCCACTCTTCCACCGCAATCTGCCCCAGGTCCCTCTCCGGGTCCTCCACCCTGCCGGAAGCGATGCAGTGGATATTCTCGGTGGTATACGGGCAGTCCGTCACCGTCGTACGCCGGGTGCCGTCCGGGCGGATATGGGAGTAGATGGAAGTCGCCGCCATCTCGTCCGCCCGCACCTGGGCCGCCGCCATCAGCAAGGGGTCCGTCTCCAGGGCGGGAAGGCCGTTGCCCTTTCGAAGGGCGTTGGTGCGGTCGATGATATCCTGCCGGATCATATCCGTCTCCCCGGCGGGAGAGGCCGCACCGGGAACCGGCACGTCATCCAGGATCGTGGGCGGATTGCCGGTGTAGGGGGCTGTACTGTCAATCTGCACCCCGTTTTGCCAATAGACGTTCACGTCCAGCGCCTTGCCGATATCCCGAAGCTTGACATAGTTGTTCCCCGCAATTCTATAGGCCGCCATCGGCACTTGGCGGCCGTCCACATAGATCGCGTGCTTAGAGGGTTCCGCCGCAACACCGGCGGCAACCGCCGTAATCCCTCCAAAAAGCAGGGCTCCGGTCAAAAGGCCCAGCAAAAACGGCGTCAACTTCCTGTTTATTCCCGCTCCCCCCCCTTCTCATGCTTTGCCTGTGGTTCAGCCTAAACGGCGGCGCAGCTGCTCGGGATTATCCGCATAGCTGAGCGCCGTCTCCGGTGTGATGGCCCCTGCCTTGCAAAGGGCCAATATTGACTGGTCCATGGTAACCATTCCCTCGCCGCCCCCCGCGGCGATCGCATTGTCGATTTGATGGGTCTTGCTGTCCCGAATCAAGCTTCGAATGGCACTGTTCATGTGCATAATCTCAAAGGCGGGCACCAGCTCGCCGCGGGTCCCCGGCAGCAGCTGCTGCGAGACTACGGTATGCAGCACCATGCTCAGCTGCACCCGAATCTGATCCTGCTGTCCGCTGGGGAAGGTGTCGACAATGCGGTCTATGGTATTTACCGTGCCCTTGGTGTGCAGGGTGGCGATGAGGAGGTGCCCGGTCTCCGCCGCCGTCATGGCAGTGTGGATGGTCGCCTGGTCCCGCATCTCACCCAGGAGGATAACGTCCGGCGCCTGCCGCAGGCAGGCCCGCAGGGCCGAGGGATAGTCCTCCGTGTCGATGGAAATCTCCCGCTGGCTCACGATGCTTTTGCGGTCCCGGTGAAGGTATTCGATGGGGTCCTCCAGCGTGATGATGTGGCACTCCCGGGTACGGTTGATCCGGTCAATGACACAGGCCTGGGTGGTAGATTTTCCGCTGCCCGCCGTGCCGGTGACCAGCACCATGCCGTGGTCCACGGCGGCCAGGTTCATCACCTGCTCAGGAATGCCCAGACTCTTCCAGTTCGGAATCTCAAACGACACCACCCGCACCACTGCCGCCATGGACCCTCTCTGCCGGTACGCGTTGACCCGGAAGCGGGCCAGCTCGGCCACGGAGAAGGAAAAGTCGTCGTCCCCCTGCTGGAGATAGCGGTCTATGGACCGTCCCGCCAATTGGTAAATCTCCCGAATCAGGTTCTCCGTATCCCGCGGGTAAGCCCGGTCCTCGCTGATGGGCTGGAGACGCTTTTCCAGCTTCTCACAGATCGGCCCGCCCGCCACCAGAAAGAGGTCCGACGCCTTGTCGGTCACCACCCGCTGCAAGTATTCCAACAGCTTTGACATAGAAAGCCTCCTTTAAAACAGTACGCCGTCCCACAGGTCCAGGGAATCGTCGCTCTCCCACTCGGCCGCGGGACACGCCTGCCAGCGCAAGATAGTATAGCCGCCGTCCTCCTCCACGATGACCTCCACCTCCAGGTTCTGCGTGCCGGAGATGGGGCAGGTGTAGGAAAAAAGCGTTCCCTTGTGGTCGGGGCCGTGCGTGGCCCGCACCGTGCGTCCCTCCGGCAGGGGTGCGCCGCTCCGCAGGCAGGCCAAAATTTCCTGGGCGGCGTGATCGGCCTTATAATACCCCGCCACCGTCTGAACGGAAGCGTCCGACAGCCGCGCGTCCGCCTGAACCGTCGCCAGGGACAGCAGGGCAAACACCGTCAGGCACAGCACGGCAAAGACCGTTAAAAGGGAGCTGCCGCCCACAGCGGGCGGAAGCGCGCGTTTCTCGTTACCCATTGCCGCGCACCTCCCCCTGCCACGCAATCTGAATGGAGAAAATAGGCTTGCCCCGGGCGTCCACCATCTGCACGGCGGCCTCACGCAAAGCGGGATTTTCCGACAAAATGCCCTGGGCCTCCAGCCGGTAGGCGTCTCCGCCCAGGTTCCAGTCCTCGTCGTAATCCACCCACAAAAGGCCCTGCTCATATTGTCCGCCCAGCAGCTCCGCCGCGCCGGCAAAGGCGTCGCAGGCGTCTCCGCCATAGGACTGAATGGCTTCTGCGGCGGACTGGACCAGCATGGCCGCCCGATCCCGCGCCTCGCTCTGCCGGGAGATGTTGTCCGATCTTACAAAGGCCTGAAGGCACAGCGCCGCCGCCAGGGCAAACACCAGCAGCATCACCATCTGTTCCATCAGGGCCAGGGGCGCGCGGCTCTTCATGAGACCGACCCCCTTCCGCTTCTAAGAAGCAGAAACAGACGGTCGGGCTGACCGGAGTCTCCGGCAACGTCCACCGTCAGCAGTCCCCGCCGCAGCGACAGGGATAGGGATTCCGCTTCCATGATCCGCTCCCCGTCCTCCGGGGAAAGCTCCGCGTCCTCTCCCGCGTAGAGCTCCATCAGATAACCGTCATGCCAATAGACCCTGGTGGTAAAGCCGTCCTCCGTAAAGGCCAGCGCGGCGGCGCCTCCAAAAGGCTCCACCGTCACACCGCCCAGGCAGTCCGCCTGGCGCACCCGGGTTGCGATGTACTGGGCGCAGGTCCTGCGGCTGTAGGAGGCCTGATCCCGGACCGTCAGGCGGCGGTAGGCCCGCGCCCCCGTCAGCAGCACCGACAGCACGCACACCGTAAAAACGCCAAACAGCAGCAGCGCCAAAAGCCCGTCCAGATGATGTTGTATTCCCCGTCTTTTCATGGCGTGTTCTCCAGAACCGTGATATCCGGCATCAGATTCTCCGCAAAGGCGGAGTAATGCACGGTGTAGCGCTCCTCGTCAATCTGCAGGCCATAGTGCTCCTCCAGATAGGACAGCGTGGGAGGATAAACGCCCTCGGCGGCGTAGCAGGCCACGCAACCCCGGCGCAGCGACTCCTCCAGCTGCCGCCGGTCCTCCTCCGTCCGCCCGCCGTCAAGGTTGTTGACGGCCATGGCAAAGAACAGCAAAGCCGCCGCCGCAATGACCGGCAGCAGCAAACCCCTCAGCAGGGAGGGCAGAAGGGAATGTTTTCTCCTCATACGCTCACCCAATCGCCGACATGATGTGCATCAGGGGCAGCATAACCGACAGCAAAATCAGCCCCACCAGCACGGAACAAAGCAGCACCAGCGCAGGTTCCACCCGGCTCACCGCGGCGTCCAGGGCGGCCTCGCCCTCCTCGCTCAGGTCCCGGGCGATCTTCTCCATGGAGGCGTCCCCCGCGCCGCCGCGCTGGCCCAGCTCCAAAAGGCGGCTCTGGCTTGCGGGCAGCAAACCGCTGGCCTTCAGCGCGGCGCTGAGCACCTCGCCGTTGTCCAACCGCTTCCGGCAGTCCTCGCACCGCCGCCTCGCGCCGCCCTCCACCAATCCGGCGGACAGGCCCAGCGCCTCTTCCAGGGGGAGTCCGCTGGCCATGCCCATGGCCATGGCCTGGGCCAGGCGGGCGTTGTTCAGCTTCCGGCTGACGCCCCGGTCCCCATGGCCGCGCTGCCAGAAGGAGACTAGGCTCCGCCGCAGCGGCCCTACCGCCGTAAAGAGGAACCCTATCAGCACCAGCGCCGCCAGCACGGCCCAAAAAACAGGCAGCGCGCCCTCCAGCCACCGGCCCACGGTCAAAAGGCCCGCGGCCACGCCGGTAAGCCGGGTGCCCAGGGAGGCGTACACATCGTCAAAAATCGGCAGGACCTTCACCAGGAGCACGCCGATTACCACCAGCATCAGCGCCAGCATCACCGCCGGGTACAGCAGCGCGCTGCGCACCCGCCGGTCCATCCGCACCCGGTCCTCATAGTACCGGGAAAGGGCCGCCAGCGCCTCCTCGGTCCTTCCAGTCCGCTCGCCCACCTCTACCAAGCCGCAGGCATAGGTGGGAAACGCCGCGCTGCTGCGCATAGCGGACGCCAACGCGGCCCCGCCGTCCACCTCGTCCGCCATGGCGGACAGCAGCTTCTTGTGGGGCGAATCCTCCCCCAGCAGGTACAGCGCGTCCCCCGTCCCCACACCGGCATGGAGAAGCAGAGACAGCTCCAGGCTCACTTCGGCGATTTCTCCGTAACTCAACGTTCGTTTCATGTGATGCTCCTCAATAGAGATATTTGACGGTGTAGTTTTTTCCGTCGCCGATGTACTGCATGATGGACGCGCTGCTCTTTCCGGAGGAGGCGAAGGTGGGGTCCATCCGCTGCCAGGTGCTGCCGTCAAAGTAGATAATATTGTCTACCCAGCCGGTTTTCTCCGTCCAGACGCTGACCCAGGCGTGGTACTGTTTACCGGCGTAGCCCACGACCAGCTTGCAGGGGACCCCCTGGGAGCGCAGCATCCCCGTCATCAGGGCCGCGTAGTCAAAGCAAATGCCCGTCTTGGTGGAAAGCACCGTGTCCAGCACCGGCAGATAGCCGCTCTTTACCGTCGCGGCCTTCTTCTCGTCATAGGTCAGATTCCCAACCACAAAGTCATAGACCTTGGCCACTTTGTCCAATCCGTCGCTGCTGCCCGCGGTCAGCTCCGCCGCCTTTCCCACAGTGTTGGGGGCGGCGCCGTAATCCACGTATTGGTTGGGCCGCAGGAACGGGGCGAACTCATCCGTCAGCGCCACCTGGAACGTGACGGACGCCAGCTTCGCGTACTTTTTCCCCTCGGTGTTCTGAAGGGCCATCACCTTATAGCTCCCGTTGCCGTCCGACAGGGGGAAGGTGGACCAGCCGCCGGTGGGAAGGTCGTAGGTATAGGTGGTATTGGGTCCCACCACCTGCACGCGCAGCCGCTTGCTGTTGGCCCCGGCGTGGCGGACCATGACGTAGCCGTCCGAAATGTTGGAGTAGTCGATTTCCGCCCCGCCGCCGCTCTCCACGGCAGTGCCGCCCGCCACGGGCAGCAGCATGGGCGAAGCCGCCAGGGGCACCGCCTCTTCGTCCTCCAGCGTCACCGTTTCCTCTTCCAAAGGCGTTTGGTCCTGGGAATCCTCCTGGGGAATGGTTTCGGCGCTTTCACCCGCCCTCTCCTTTGCAAGCCCGAAGGCCTCCTCATCCGTGGCGGTTCTGGCATACAGGGTCTCGCCGCTGAAATCTCCAAAGGCGGCTTCGTCTGTCGCCGTTTCGGCGCAGCCCGGCAGCAGCAGGCACAACAGTGCCAGCAGCACGGGAATTTGTTTGCCGTTACGCATCATGCGTGGCCTCCTTTCTCAGCCGGCCATATCCTCTATCCGGTCGCAGCGCACCGTGACGCGCTGCCGTCCGCCTAGGGTACAGGTAAAAAGCGTTAGATCCCACTCACCGGAGAGCATTTCCTCCGTCTGCTCGGGCCAGAGCAGCTCCAGCTCCGTCACAGAAAAATCAAAGACGTTCCCGTCCACATCCGTAAAGCGAACCAGCTCGCCGCCCTCCAGATTTTTCAGGCGGCCGAAATGCCGGTCGTAATTGTGGGCGGCGAGTATCATATCGTCCAAATAAACCGACCCGGCGTAGCGGCAGGGGGCAATCTTCAGCTGGGGATAGCTCCACTCGCTCATAACCGGCAGGCTCAGCTCCAGGGACGGAATATCCAAATAGCCGATATAGTCATAGCCGTCGATCTCCACCGTCGGCATCTCAAACCGGGGGTCCACCAGATAATCGGGCAGGATATATTCCGGCAGCTCCTCCCGGCCCTCTTCGGTCTGGAATTTCAGCGCCTGGAAGGTCGCGTCGGCGGCGTCGCCGGCGCGGCCCTCGTCCCACACGTTATACCCGGTCAGCAGCAGGGCCGCCAGCACCAGCAGAAATCCCGCCGCCATGCAGAACGCGCCCTTCTTATTCTCCATCCGTCTCCCCCCTTCTGTGCCGGCCCCAGCCAAAGAAGAACAGGCCCATGCCGGTCAGCGCCAGCAGGGGTACGGGCCACCAGAGCTGCCCGGTCTGGGGCAGCCTCGCCAGAGGAACGTCCTCGTCGTCTATCTCAATCTCGTCGGAATCGTAGTCCGGGTCCAGGTAGGGCGTTTGATCCAGGGGCACCTCCGTGTCCTCCAGGGGAATGTCCGGCGAAGGCGGCGTGGTGGTAGTCGTTGTGCCGGGAGGGTCGTCGTCCCGGTCCGTCTGGGGCGGGAGCGGGTTGGAGTTGACAATCCGGTAGGTCCCGCCGGTCTGGGAAATGCTGACCTGGTAGGACCCGGGCCGTTCCAGAACCTCCCAGCGGTAGCCCGGCTCCAGATCCGTCCACTCATAGCGCCAGTTGTTGCGGGAAGACAGCTCCACCGTATCCACTACCTGGCCGTTACGCAGCAGATCCACGATCACCGGCTCTTTGCGGGTACCGGCGGACCAGATCTTGATGACCCGCCGCGAGACGGCCTCGTGGGGAATCTCGTCCTTCTTGGCCCCGTTCACAACCAGGTCGTAGACCCATTCCTCCCCCCCGCCGCTCTGGTCCGTCCAGTAGGGCAGGCACACGAAGTAGGAGGAGGGCTGATAGTCCCGGATCTCGCCATTGGCTTTCGTAACAGAGTAGGGGTCCCCGGAAACCAGATAGAGCCCCACGGGGAGATCGTCAAACACGGCCACGCCGTTTCGGTTCGTCGTGACGGTCCTCATGGGGGAGTAATACCGCTCTAAATAAGGGCGAAGCGTGGTGGCCAGGTCCGCCCACTGGCTGGCCTTGGTGATGTTGTTGAAATCCATGACCTGGGGAAAATACGGGTCATTGGAGAACATGGGCAGCAGCGTGTAGCGCACGCCGGCGCTGACGCTGGCGACGCGGTAAAGGTGAAACGTGACGCCGGGGTCCTTAAAGTCCAGTGTCAGACTACAGGGCTCCCCGGAAATCACGGGAATATTCCTGTTTATGACGGCTCCGGCGGGCCGTGTGAGGCAGACGGCGCACAGGAGCAGGCCCAGCGCAGCCGCCGCGGCCCGTTTAAATCCTTGTCTCAGCTTCATCATGGTACGCCTGCCTTTCCTACGATTGCTTCTTGACGCGCTTGCCGGAAGATTTCTTCTTTCCCCCGCCGGGGGCCGCGATGGCCCAAATGAACAGGGCCAGCAGCATGGGAGCCGCCGCCACCGGAGCCACCAGAATGGGGTCGATGCGCACGGCGTCCGCCGTGATGCGGGCGGAGGAGGCCGCCTCCGGGGTCTCGATCCGCTTTCCGCGGACCAGGAGGCGATGGGTATTGATGCCGTAAGGGGTACAGGTGACGAGGGTGCAGTGATCCTGCCCCTCCTGAACCACCAGATCCCCCATCTCGTCCGGGAGGACGATGTGAATCTGGTCCACCTCATAGGTGAGGGTCTCGTTGAGGATGCGGAGCATGAAGATGTCGCCCTCGGCCAGCTGGTCGAGGTTCGTAAAGAGCTTCGCGCTGGGCAGCCCCCGGTGTCCCGAAAGGACACAGTGGGTGGAGGGCCCGCCCACCGGCAGCGAACTGCCCTGCAAGTGGCCCACGGCCACCTGGAGCACGCCGTCGCTGGTGCCGTGGTAAATAGGCAGGCTCACCTCGATACCGGGAATCTCGATGTAGCCCATGATCCCGTTGTTTCCCACATTCAGTTCGCCGTTATAGTCCGCCTCGTCCTCCTCCAGGACCCGGAAGGGGTTCGCCCGCTCCAGCAGCCGGGCATTGTACTCCCTGGCGCTGCGCCAGATATGCTCGTAGTCCACGGCGTTCAGCCCGGAAACGCTCTCGGCGTAACCGGCGATTGCCCGGGACTGGTGGAAGGAATTCCAATAGTCGCTGGCGGTGGGGTAAAGCAAAAGGGCAACCCCGGCCAGAAGGACCAGGAGGAGAAGCGCGGTGGACAGATGTTTTTTCATGTTCGTTCACTCCCTCCGCCGCGCCGCGGTCTTCCCGCGGCGCGGCGGAAAGGGGCTTACTCTTCTTCGACGCTCATGCGCCGCTTGGTAATCAGCAGAATCACCGCGCCCGCGGCCAGGACGCCGCCCACAATGTAGAAAATGGTGGTGCCGATGCCGCCGGTCTCGGGCATTACCAGGCCGGTGTTATTTTCAATTGTGGCCGTCATATTCGCGGTGCCGCTCTCCAGGTTTACCGTGATCCCCAGGGTCTCGCCGCCCTTTTCAGGCTGGGGGGTAATCTTAAGTCCGGACAGCACTTTGTCAATGCCGTTTTCGGTATCATAAGTGGGCTCGACCTTGAAATAGAAGGGACCCACCGGATTGTACTTCGTGCCGGAGGCGGTTACGGGGGCCTCGATCTCCGTCAGCACATACTCGCCCTCGGCCAGGGAGGGGAAGGTGAACTGGGTCATCGCCTGGTCGGCGCCGCCAATGATATCGCTTCCGTCTTCATTTTTACCAACAATATACTGGAGATTTCCGTTGGCGTCAAGGATAGGAGCGCCCTGGGCGTCCTTATAAACGGGAGTACCCAGCTGGACCGTGGTGCCGTCGGGCATGGTCAGCTCGAACACGGCGCCGGGCAGAGGCGCTTTGTCCGCCGTACTGCCGTCTACCTTGTCGGCCACCAAATTGAAGGTGTAGACCGTAACGTCGTTTCCGGGAGTCTCGCCGCCGGGGTATTCCAGCTTGACGCCGTTCTTGTTGCCGGCGGAGCCAAGGGCGGCGCCTTCTTTCAGGGAGGACTCGTATTCAACGAAGATCAGGTCTCCATCCTTCACACCCTGGTCCTTGAACGCGGCCACGTTGAAGGAAACATGGAACGCGCAGTTTTCCTCGCACTTCTCATTCCTAAGTCCGGAAGTAAACTCAAACGCGGTAACATCGAGCTTGGTCCCGTCGGCTTTCTGAATGTAGACCTTGACTTGAGACTTTTCAGGGACCGTCATCTGGTCGGCGTCCATCATATCGTGGAAAATCACATTGTAATCGGACTCGGGGTCAAAGCCCTTGATGGGGGCGCTCAGCTGGAAGTTGAAGGGCTTTCCAATCTCGTAGTCCGCTCCGAGGACCCATTCGCCGTCCGCGTTCTGGACGCGCTTGGTTACGCTCGTGGTTTCCTTGGAGGACTTATCCTTGATGGAAATGGTGCCCTCGTCTTTCAGGACATTGTACAGAGAGTACGCGGGACTTCCACCACCGGCGGGAGGCGTGTCAATAATCATGTAATAGCCGGGGCCCACCGGAGTGTTCAGGGAGATCGCGGGGGCGGAGTTCTGCACGCCCTGGGCGTTCAGGGCGGCGGCGACCACCCGGCCGGAAATCGCCTCACTCACACGCCTCGCGGCGTCCAGAGCCGCTGCCAGCTCATCGTCCGTGGGATTCGTCAGGTTCTGGAACAGAGCTCCGATCTTTTGCTCGTCCGCGTTCTCACTGGAGGCCAGCTTCGCCATCTCGGAAATAAAGGGCCCCTTGTTGAAGTGGTCGGCGTTCCATTTGAAGTTCTTCAGAGAACCGCCGTCAAGCTCGGCGTCAAAAATCTTATACAGGGTATAGGTGTGCGTGCTGTCCGGGGGATTCACAAACTTCACCCCGTCTCCGGGGGCCGCCAGCGCCGGCACGGCCAGGGCCAGCGCCAGAACCAGGACGAGCAGCAGGCTGCTCAGCTTCTTCATGTGTTTCATCTTATGATCTCCTTCCTTATGCTTGGGATTCTCTCTTTGAATTTTGCGTGGGGAGAAGGGGCATTCCGCCCTTATGCCTTGTCTGCCCCCCTCCCTTCTGCGGTTTTCTTTCTATACCACAGCCAAAGCGCCGCCGTCGCCAGCAGTCCTCCGGCCAAAGTATACGGGATGGTCCCGGACCCTCCGGTCTCGGGCAGCTCATACGCAAACATGTTTGTAAAGGTAACCGTCGTTTTGTCCATACCCATGGACTCGTCGTGGCCGTTGGTTCCACTCGCCGCCGGGTTTTCGACGGACCCCTTGGTCACCTGCACAGTGGTGGTGCATCCCTCCGGCGGCTCGCCTTCCGGGAAAATCTCGTTCACGTCATAGCCCGCGTAGGGCGAGAGGTCCGCAATCCGCAGATACCACCCGTCCCGCAGCGTGAAGACCAGCTTCTCGCCGCCGGATATCGAGAAAGAGCGCGTTTTGGTCTGGTCGCCGTCGTTTTCCTCGTCGTACACCAGCACGCCGTCCGCCTCTTTCATAAGCACCGGGCGGCCTTGTCCGTCGTACACCGTCGCCTGATAGATTTCCATGGTATTGATCAGCGTCAGATCGAAGGTGTAGAAGGTCTCCCGCAGCTCGTCGGTCACCAGATTTCCGTCCACTGCCTTTTGAATGGTGAGGGGCGTGTTCTCCTGGTTCGGAGCCTTAATGACCGGCACCGCCATGGCGTTGGGCAGGGTATACTGCATCCAGCAGGTGGAGCCGGAGGCGCCCCGCTCGGTGAAAAAGACGCTGAGGGTGTAGGTATTCGCCTCGTGGTCCTCCCGTCCTCCGGGGATGTAGTCCCAGAGGTCCACATACTCGCCCACGGATCTGTGGACGCCGCCAATGTCGCACACCAGCTCGTTGCCCAGGAAGACCCACATGTCGTCGTCGCCGTAGAAATAGTACTCCAGGGGCCCCACGTACTCCTCGGACAGTTCGAACTGCACGGAGTAGTTCATGCCGAAGAAGGCGTTGTGGTCCTGGCCGTTGTCGCTTACGGGCAGGCGGTGCCATGTGTTGTCATCGTATTTTATATTTGTTACAGGCTTGTTATCTGCCCCCAGCGTGGCCTTCGGAGCACCAAACGCCGGGTCTTCGCCCTTCAGTCCGTCCAGCGGCCAGAAGCCCACGGCGCCGTCGCGTATGCCGTTGGTCCAGATGCTCGTGTAGTTCCCCGGATGTCCGAAATTCTGCAGATTACCCAGGACAACGCGGTCGCCCTCCTTCACGGCGCTCAGCGTGTGGGTGTCGCCCTCCTGCAAGAACTCCAGAGAGTACTGGTCGTAGCAGGTCTTACCCGTGGCCGGCGAACCGCCGAAGAGGTTCGGTCCCGCCACTCCGTTGCTGTACACCACGCTGCCGCCGGCAAAGCTCTGCACCAATCCAAAGGTGCATCCCTCATATCCACGGTCCCCGTTGATCCTGTTCAGCGTGTGCCCGTGCCAGGTCTCATCTTCCAGGCCGGAACCTGTGTTGGCGTTGCCGAAGCCGAATTTCGCGTCCGTTGTGCCTTCCGGGTAGTTGCCGGGGTTGTTGATGCCCTGCCGCTTGGTATTTACCGTAACCGGATTGCTTCCGCTCTGGACTCCGTCGGTGATGTCGTAGTCGTAGAAGACGGATTTGTCGTTTACCATCGTATCCTGGCGCTGGGTATACACCAGCCGGAAGCGGGTTTCGGATGTAATGGGGATAACCGTCTCGCTGGCCGCCTTGGGGTTGTTCGTGAAGCGCAGCCCATCCAGGTTCTCGCTGTAGACGTCCCAGTACTGCGCCGCTTCCTCGTCGGTCTGGACCGCCTCGGCCGCTTCAAATTCCACGCCGTCCTTCAGCACCCAGAGCTCGCTGATGTCATAATGGGTGTTTTCCATCATGCCGAACATTTTCGCGATGGTCAGCTCATCCTTGTTGGGGTTGAACTGGAATTTTTTGTCCTTATAGACCCGCGTGATCTTCGGCTGGGCAAACAGGACGGTTCCGTCCGCGTTCAGCTGCAGATTCATGGTGTTCGGCGTCGTGCCGTTTTGCGGCAGCCTTGCCGTTCCGCCGTTGTTTTCCGCGCTGGTGTCGATGAAGGACAGCGAGGCGGCACCGCCGCTCTTGGCGGGCTCCTTAATCCACGCGTAGTACTCCACCGTGAACACCGGGTACACGTTCATCAGCAGGGACAATCCCGTCGGATCGCCGCCCCGGGTGGTGAAGGTCATCCTGGGCTGAGCCTCGGGCTCCGCCGCGCTTCCCAGATCGTTCACCGTCACGCTCCCCAGCTCGTTTACCGCTCCGCCGGTCTCCTCGCTGTAGGCCACCAGGGTCAGGCTCGGCGCCGCCGCCTCGGCTTCGTCGCCGTCCACAGCGCCCTCGCCGTCCGCGCTGATGCCCAGAGGCTGGTTTTCGCTGAAAGCCTCCAGCTGTTCCAGCATCTGCGCAGACAGGGTCACCTCCACCTCCACCGTACAGGCGGAGAGGTCCAGAGGCCGCCCGTCAATCGTGGCGGTCAGGGTCAGGACCCGGAGCAAAAGCACCTCGTCCTCACTCAGCTCTTCGGCCCGGGCGGCCAGGCTCTCATAGGCCTCGCCGTCCTCCTGGAACTCCACGGAGAACACCACGTCCGCCGGGTCCAGCTCCGCCCGCCCGTCTATGCCGTCCAAAGCGGGAGTATCCGGATACGTCCAGTCCCCGGAGAAATCCCCATCGGATTCCACGGAAGGCCTATCTTCCGGAAGTTCCATGTCAGGCTCCGCGGGAGGCGGATACTCCCCGCCCTCCGGCTCGGAAGGAGGCGGCGCCAAGCCGCTGTCCTCAATGCCATAGTTCTCGCCGGAATCCTCCATGTCCGGCAGAGCGTAGAAGGTGCGGATGCTCGCAGCCTCAGCCAGCCCTTGATCCGGCTCCGCCGGCGGAAGAACCTCTTCACTATTTAAATCCGGTTCCTCCAAAGCGCCCGAATCTTCCGGAATATCAGGCAAGCCGGAGGGACGGTGCTCGGGTTCTCCGGGGAGAACGCCGTCCGCTCCCTCCCCGTCATCCTCCGCCAGGGAAGCGTAGCCGTTGATGTGGAAGGTCAGGAGGAACTCCTCGTTTTCATACGCATAGTCCTCCGCCAGCCACAGTCCCGCGGGCTCTTCCGGCTCCGGGTCCTGCGGCAGGGGCTCCTGCATGCAGGCCAGCGTATGGACGTGCTCCTCCATGGTGCAGCAAAGCGTCCCATCCTCGAAGTAGCACTCGGATTTGTGGAGATGCGCCGGCTTGCCGCACAGGCACCCGTCGTCCTCCTTGGGAACCAGCTCCACATAGCAGCCCTCGGTGTGCTCATGCTCCTCCATCCCGCAGGTCAGGGCGCGGATTTCCTCCATCTCTCCCTCGGGAACATGGACGCAGTCCGCGTCATGGTCATGGACTATGGCCTCGGGCCGGGCGCACAGCAGGCCGCCCTCCTCGCCATAGCAGCTCTCATCGTGGGCGTGGGGCGTCAGCTCCTGCCGGCGGCAGGCCAGAAGCTCGGTAATCTGGTAGCACTCGTCCGTGTGGACGTGTCCGGTTTCCCGCTCCTCCTCCTGGCACACCAGCCGCTGGACCCACTCGTAGCACTCCTCGCCGTGCACATGGCCCTGGGCCACGGCGAGGCCGCAGGCCAGCGTCCGCTCCTCCTCCGTGGTATAGCAGCCTTCGTCGTGGCGGTGGCCCTCCGTCTCCTCCCGGGTACAGGAGAGTTCCATCTCCGTCTTCTCGGCATAGCAGGAGCCGTCATGACGGTGCCCGGCGTCCAGCACGCCGCCCTCTTCATCCAGAATCTCCTCCGACTCGGAGAGGCCGCAGACGAGCTCCTGCCATGTCCTGGCGGTGTAGCAGCCGCCGTCATGGACATGGGGCTCCTCCTCGGAAAGGGCGCAGGAAAGCACCTGGCGGCTCTCCGTCTGGTAGCAGGCGTCCGAGTGGGTATGGGATTCCGCCTCCTCCGCCTGGCCGCAGATCAGCCCGCCCCGGTCATAGGCCCAGCAGGAAGCGCCGTGGACATGTCCCACTTCCTGGAGCTCCCGGCAAATCAGCTCCCGCTGCTCCTGATAGCAACTTTTATCGTGGAGGTGGATCTCCTCCTCCGGCAGAGCGCAGACCAGCTCGCCGTATTCGTCGCAGCAGAAGGAATTGTGCTGGTGGATGACCACGCCGCCGTAGCTCATCGCGTCACAGACCAGCTCCGGCTGGGGCCCGGAGAGCTCAACCGTCCAGCACTCGTCGCTGTGGACATGAGCCTCCAGGCCGCAGATAACCTGGTTGGACATTGTAACCGCCGGCATCATCAGCGCATAGACCGTGCAGAATACCACGATCGCAGCCAAAACGGTCAGCGCCTGCCGGCCCCGCCGTCTTCGCTGGTGGACATCAATGCAACGTGCCACCTGAGAGGACAAGTTGCCGCCCATATGTCATGCACTCCTTTCTTTCAAGATACGCTGAACAAACCACATGCTCCGTGGTTAATCGTTTAAATGAGGCCCGCAGCTTGATGGGGCCACACGCGAAACAGCAGCCGCCCTACGATCTGGTCGTAGGCGACGCATCCGAGAACGGTGTTCCGGGAATCCAGCGACACGCTGCGGTGGTCGCCCATCACAAAGATTTTGGACTCCGGCACTTGATACGGCAGCGCGATATCGCAGTCGCCCAGGGCTTTCTCCACCAGGTAGGGCTCATATAATTCCTCTTCGTTGACGTACACCGTTCCGCTCTCGTCGATATCCACCCAGTCTCCCGGGCCCGCGATGACCCGCTTGACCAGAATTTTATTGTCGTGGTAAAAGGCGATGATATCTCCCGTTTCAAAACCGGAGCCTTTCCAGGAAACCACAATCTCGCCGTCCGTCAGAGTGGGAGCCATCGAGTTCCCGCCGATCTGGAGGACCGGCATCCACAAAGTCGCCACCAGTACGGCGGCGGCGGCCACGGTAATCAGCGCGTAAATGGTGCTGCGGAGAACCCGGCGAAACCGCCAGCGGTACTTCTCCCGGTTCAGCTCCACTTCCAGCTGGGCAATGGAGGGAATCTCCAGCTTTTGCTCTTTTTTCTTCATGGCACGCGTTCCTTATCAGTCATGCTGCCAGCCCACAAACAGCGTCCACTTTCCCTTCTCCTGCTTGCTCTTCAGCCCGAAAGGCCGCCGGGCGCGGTTCGGGGGCGCCGCCGGAGCGGGGGGCTTTGACGGCTCCTCCGCCGTCCGCGCCGCTTCCTCCGCGGGCGGTGGAACGGGCTGACTCGGAGCCGCCTGGGCTGGGGCCGGAGCCGCCTCCCATACCGGCGGCGGCGGGGGAAGCTCCACGCCCTCCGGCAGGGGATACAGGGTTTGAATGCTCTGCAAATAGTAATCCGCGGCGCGCTGTGCCGCGTCAAACACGCCGTTCAGGCGGAGGGCGGCCTCCGCAATGGACCCGACGTTTTCCAAATCGGTCTCACGCTTTTCCCGCTCCGCGTGGAGGGTGTCCTCCAGCTCGTGGATTTGGGCGTCCTTGCTGTCCAGCCGGTCCCGAAGGCGCTCATACCCCTCCTCCGTCTGGCGGAGCTGTTCCTCCAGCTCCCCCACCTGCTTGCGCAGCCGCTCGGACTCCTTGGCCTGTTCCAGCAGCAGCTGCAGCAGCTCCCGCCGTCCCAGCTTTTGAAGTTCTCTATCCGTCATGGCGTCGGTTCTCCTTTATCGGTCAGTTCGGCAAGCCGCGCGGCCACAAGGCTTCAGCGCGCCAAAGAGCTTCAAAAAACGAATATCCGCCCCGATGTTTTGGATTCCGGTACAGTTCAAAACTGCGGCCGATGTCCAATAAACACCTTGGGCGGAAAACTGCGACGGTAGAAGGTTCACGCTGAGACAGCCACGCGCACAAATACACAGGCTCCTTCCACGCGGAGCCGGTTTGCGCTGCTGCCGACGGCCGTGACAATTTTTGCCCAATGCCCGCTTTTCAAGGGAGAATGGTGTTTTTGAACAAAAATATTGGGAGAATGCTGCTGGTTTCGCCAAACAGGCCGAACCGCCGTTTCACCGCGTTCCCCGCCTGCTATTCTTAGGATATGATCCGCTGCCCCAATGGTACCGCGGCAGACGAAAACCCAATTTTCACACACGCTCCTGCATTTCCTCAACCTCTCTGAGAAAAAATTCCGGCAACGTCGTTTTACCGTTTCGAAAGTACTTTAACAAAGGCCTTTTGGTGGTTTCTGATTAAGAAACCACCAAGCCCTGTACAGGGCTTGCCTTTGCCGTACTTCCGCTTCTACAGCATATAGTGTTGTTGCGTGTTTTATTATACCAAGTCTTCTAAAAATTGCAACTGTTTTTTTGACTTTTTTCCGGGTTAAAATGTACAAATTTCGACAAGTTTTTTCTTTTCCAAAGTTTTCCAGGAATTTATTAGAATTTTCTGGAAGATAACGCCAGGCATCCGGGCGGGCCGGCCGAAGCTTTTTCAGGTGCTCGCCCCATTCTTACTCTGGGACATGTAAACCCTCAGCTCCTTCTGGGCCCGGTGGTACTCCTCGGCGCTGAAGGCCGCCTTGCCCCGCCGGATGGAGAGCACCCCGTCCTTCACAAACTGGGTCAGGGTGCGGTTGATGGTCTTCTCCGTCAGGCCCACCTCTTCGCTGATCTGCCGCCGGGTCTTATTCAGAACCACCTGCCCGGCCGTGCGCACGCCCTGCTCCTCCGCCTGACGGACCAGGTATTTCAGCAGCACGTACTTGGCGGAGTGGAACAGCCGCTCTCCCCTGCTGTAGCTGGAGCAGTACAGCTTGGCGGCTACGTGGCGGCTGACGGCCCGGAGCAGGCCGATGTCCTGCCGGAGCCACGCGTCGAAGGTCTCCAGCGGCAGGAAAGCCGCCAGGCAGTCCGTCACCGTCTCAATGGACACGGAGGTGGTAGCCGCCCCGGCCAGCAGCGTCACCTCCCCGATGAAGGACACCGCCTCGTTCACCTCGATCATGAAGACATTGCCGTTTTCAAATTCGTTCACCACCCGGAAGGTCCCTTGGAGCAGGATGCCGATACGCTCCAGGGGGCTGTCCTTCTGGTGGATGAGGGCGTGGGCGGGATAGGTCTTGAGCTGAAACTGCCCGTCCAGCTCCTCCGGGATCTGCCGGGTGTACTCCTCCAGGCCCGGGGCCAGCTCCAGCAGTTCACAGTAACGCATATGGGCACCTCCGTTCCGCCGCCAAATAAAAAAGCGCCTCTTGCAGCTATGATAACACAGCCGCAAGAGGCGCACAAGGGCATTTCTTTACTTCCAGCTCTGGAGCCAGGGCTGTTTTTCAAAGAGGGCCTCCGCCTCCCGGCGGACCCGCTCCCGGTCGATGGTCAGCAGCTCCCGGTCCCGCATCAGCAGCTTCCCGTTGACGATGGAGTGCCGCACGTCGGCCCCGCTGGCGCTCTCCACCAGGGTATGCACCAGGTTTTGGGTGGGCCAGAGGTGGGGCGCGCCGGTGTCCACGGCGATGAGGTCCGCGGGCGCGCCTTGTTCGATGACGCCCAGGCCCGGCTCCATCAGCGCCGCCGCGCCGCCTTGGGCGGCCATTTTCAGCAGGGTCTCGGCGGGCATGATGCAGGAATCCGCCGTCCCAACGCCCCGGGTGGCGTTCATCACGCCCCGGAATAGGCGCATCTCCCGGAAGAGGTCCAGCCCGCCGTGGGCGGAGCCGTCGGTGCCCAGGCCCACGGGCACCCCGGCGGCCAGGAGCTGGGGCGTGGGCGGCACGCCCTTTCCGCAGTTGGAGAAGGGACAGTGGACTGCCCGGACCTGCCGCCGGGCCAAGACGGCGATTTCCTCCTGACTGAGGAAAATGCAGTGGGGGGCGGTCATGGGGGCCGGCAAAAGGCCCTCCCTTTCCAGCCAGACAAAGGGGCGCTCGCCATAGCGCTCAAGGAAGTCCGTCACCTCGCTGGCGTACTCGTTCATGTGGGTCTCCACCGGCACGCCGTCCTCCGCCGCCGCCTGGAACACCGCCCGGAGCAGCTCTTCGCTGACGGCGGTGGGCGT
This sequence comes from uncultured Oscillibacter sp., assembly GCF_950073225.1. Classification (NCBI taxonomy): domain Bacteria; kingdom Bacillati; phylum Bacillota; class Clostridia; order Eubacteriales; family Oscillospiraceae; genus Oscillibacter; species uncultured Oscillibacter sp. Next base: position 79,189 of record NZ_CATMPS010000007.1, on the reverse strand, counting down.
GGTGACGGAGTAGATGGGCTTCAGGAGGCCGGTGAGGGCGCTTTTCATGGCCCGCAGACGGTCCACCGCCGCCGGGACGGAAGGGGCCCGAAGGCTCTCGGGGCAGAAGGGATTGTCGTTGGTCATGACGCTGAGGCGGCCCCGGAGCCCCGCCGCCTGATAGACGCCGGCGTAAACCTCCGGGTACTTTCCCCCCGCGTCCACAAAGCCGGTGGTGCCGCAGGAGATCATCTCTATCGCCGCCAGCTGGGCGCTGAGGCGGGAGCTCTCCTCGTCCAGGCGGCTCTCAAAGGGGACGTTGACCCGCTTCCAAATGACGGGCTTCTCGTCCAGCAGCCGCCCCCGGAGGAGCTGCTGGCTGGTGTGGAGATGGCCGTCTACCAAGCCGGGCATCCAGAGCAGGCGGGAGCCGGAGAGAACCGTCTCCGCCTGGTAGGCACACTTGTCCTGGTCCACAATGTCCAGGATTTTACCGTCCTTGACGGCGATGGCCTTTCCGGAAACCACGGCCATGTCCGATGAGAGATAGCGGGCGCCGGTAAGGAGCAGGTCACAGCGGAAATCATTCGGCATGGGGAACCCTCCTATTTCAACAGCATGAATAAGGAAAAGCAGATGGAGAACGCCGCCACCCCCCGTTTCAGCAGGGACTGGGGCACATGGGCGGCGGTGACGCTGCCCGTGAAGACCCCGGCGGCGTGGCCCAAGACCGACGCCAGCAGAATGGGGATCAGGGCGGCCAGGGACGCACAGCGGCTTCCGTACACGGCCACGGCGGGCAGGGCGATAAACACGGAGTCCAGCAGGGCCGCGCCCACCGCCGTCTTGGCGGGAACCCCCATGGCCACCAGCAGGGGCATCACCAGCACCGGCCCTCCCGCCCCGGAGAGGGCGCAGAGCAGGGCCGTGGCAAAGCCCAGGACCAGCAGCGGCAGGGGCTTGGGAAACGCGCTTCCCTTTTCGGGCCCCTTCTGAGGCCGGAGCTCCCGGACGGCGATGGCCAGGCCCGAGAGAAACACCACCACGTAGAGGACCACCTTGACGGTCTCCGCCGCCAGCAGCCCGCCCAGGGCCGCGCCCAGCAGTCCCCCCGCCAGGCTTCCGGCGGAGAGGATCAGGGCGGGCCGCAGGGGCAGCTCTCCCCGGCGGTAGTAGTTCCAGGAGCCGATGGCCCCGGAGACGGCAAAGCACAAAAAGCTCAGCAGCAGGCTCTCCGTCACCGGCAGGCCGCAGACGCTGGTGAAGAGAATGGGCAGCAGGAAGCCCGCCACGCCGCACCAGCCGATGAAGAGCCCCACGGCGCCGCTCCCCAGGGCCGCCAGTATCAGATCAAATGGCATGGGTCAGCCCCAGCACCACCTGGGCCACCACCAGGGAGCCGAAGAAGGTGCCCGTCATGACCAGGACGGTGATGATAATGAGCTTCCAGCCCTGCTTGAAGAACATCTTCAGCTGGTTGCTGATGGACATGCCGGCAAAGGCCCCCACCATGGTCAGCGGCGCGGTGAAGTTGATCTTCCCGGCGGACTCAATGACAAACTGGGACACGGGGGACAGCGGGCAGGCGCACAGCAGCCCCAAGATGGAGCAGTAGGCCACCGTGGGAAGCTTCAGGGGAATCACATGGGCAAGGCCCGCGGCGCACAGGGCGATGAGCAACAGCACCAGCACGCCGGGCAGGGACTCGGTGAAGGCCACGTCAAAGCCGATGAAATTGGCGGTCATCATGCCCAGGCCGGAAATGGCCAGGACGAAAATCCAATCCTTAATGGTCATAACGCTCTCCTCCTCAATTCTTCCCGGCCAGTTCCCGGCCGGTTTTCGTCAGGCGGCCCAGGGTGGGCTCCAGCTTGCGGTACAGGACGTTGCACAGGGGCACGCCGATGAAGATCGCCATGTAGATGCCGTCGATGCCGGAAATGGTCTCGCTGGCGGAGGCCATGGCGGCAATCTGGTCGGCGTAGGCGGGCATGACCTCGGAGAGGGCCGCCACGGCGGAGCTCATCAGGATGCCCGCGCCCACGCCGGAGGCCATGCCCAGGGCGTAGGGGTGGAAGAGGCCCGTGGCCGCGGCCATGGAGGCCATGAAGCCGAAGTAGATGGTGCCCACCATGCCGCCGACGATGTATACGGAGAGGCTGCCCTGGGCCTCCGGGGAGTCCGCGCCGAACATGTCCTGCATCAGCGCCAGGTTGGTCTCCCGGTTGATGGAGTGGGTGGCCCCGATGGCCTCCCGCTTAAGGCCCAGCATCAGGGCCAGGGGCATGGCCAGGAAGATGGTGCAGAGGTTGCCGAACTCCTGGAGCAGCAGGGCGGGCCCGGCGGAGATCACGATGGAGATGTTGGCCCCGGCGTTGATGCCAAGCTTGGCCACAAAAGGAAGAATCGCCACGCCCACCAGGCCGGAGGCGGCCTTGACCTTCTTGTCGTCCAGGATTTTCAGCACGTTGGGGCCGGTGAGGATGCCCAGGAACAGGGCGTAGAAAATGGGAAAAATGATGAAGGTACCCTTCCAGACGGGAATCTTGATCTGTCCGATGGAGTCCGCGATGAGGATGAAGACGAAGGCCAGCAGATACAAAACCCATTCCGTCCTGATCCGCTCCCTCAGGGAGGCGTATGCGCGTTCGACTTTTTTCATGGGGCCCACTCCTTTATCGTTGATGACATTACTATAACCCATCCAGGGTTTGTCGGAAAAGGACATATGGGCACTTTTCCAAAAAACAAAGCGGATCGGACAAATTTTTTTGTCCGGTCCGCCTGTTCATTCCATGGGAAGCGCCGTCAGCCCGCCGCGTAGCCCGACCCGTCGAACGTATAGACCCGGCCGTCTATCGTAAGGGCGGTGTTCCGGGCTATGCTCCCGTCGGCGTTTCGATAGCGCCAGCCGCCGTCGTCCTGGGTCCAGCCCTCGGGGCTGACACCTTTTTCCAGGCTGCTGTTCAGGCCGATGGCCTTCCGGGTAGCGTCGTCCTGGAAGTGCCACCACTCCGAGCTGAGGCCGTTCATGCCCACAGCTTTCATGTATCCCTCCAGCAGCTTGGCGTTCAGGTTGTTCAGATAGGTCTCGGAGTACCAGCTCAAATCGTGCATCCCGCTCTGCATCTCCAATTCCCCCTCCGGCTTCTCCAGCGTCAGGTCCAGGGCAATGCCCCGGTTGTGGGACGAGATGGTCCGGGCCAGGAAGCTGCTCAGGTTAAAACGGCCGTTGTCCGTCATAAGCCTGGAGAGCGTCGTCCCCACCTGTGCGCCGGACTCCGTCAGGGCGGGGTCCTTCAGCTGCTTTTCCGTGGTGTCGTAGGAAAAGCGGGTGGCCCGCTGGGGGCGGAAGGCCTCGTAGATTTTCAGCCGGAGGCCGTCGGCCTCCGCCGCCTGGGCGGCGGTGAGCAGCTTTTTCGCGCAGGGGTACAGGTAGGGGACCAGGAAGGTCCCGTCCGCCATCTGCACGTTCTCATAGCCCGGAAGCACCTGGTGGGTCACCTCCCGGATGGGTGAGCCATGGACGGCGAAGAGGGAGTCGTAGCTGTTGGTGATGTCGTAAGTACAGTGGTCCCCCACGTATTCGGGGAGATCGATCATGCAAAAGCGGCTGTCCACCCAGCCGTATTCCTCCCCATAGCGGACCCGGAACCAATCCCCTTCCTCCGCCAGGACGCACAGGGCCGTCCCCCCGGGGACGGAGGCCAGGCGCGTCCCTTTTCCGGGGTCCTCATAGAGCGTGAGGCTCTGGATGGGCCAGATGGTGCCGTACAGCGGAGAGACGGAGGCCCAGAAAGAAACCTCCTCCGCCTGGAGTTCCGTTCCGTCCCCGTCCAGGGCGGCGACGCGGAAGCGGTTATAGGACCCGGAACCCAGCCGCCCCAGGTCATAGCGCACGCGCTCCTCCGGCGCGAGGCGGGCGGCGGTCTCCCACTTCTCCCCCGCCCATCGCTGAACCTCAAAGTGGTGGCATTGCGTCCCGTTCCACTCCAGGACGCACAGCCGGGGGGCAGTCTCCTGCCAGGCAAGGGACAGCTGCCCGCCGCTGGGCAGGTCCTGCCCGCCGGTAATCCCTGGCAGGGGGGAAACCGGAGACGAGGCGGGGCCGCAGAGGATGAAGCCCCGCTTTTTCCAGCCTGCCCGTACTGTGAGCCGGGAAAGGTCCCCTTCTAAAGAAATGGCCCTCTCCCTGGTAGAGGCCAGCAGAACGCCGCCAGCCGCTCCCTGGGCGGAATTCACATTGCTTTGAAAAACCTGGAAGACCTCCCCCTCCCCAGTCCAGCGGAGAGAGGTCACGCCGTCCTCCAGCGTACCGGAGACCTCCGGGGCCTCCGGCGCCTCCGGCGGGAGCAGCTTCGCCCGGAAGACCTTCCAGCTCTTAACCTCCTTGGGTTTTCCAAGGAGGCTCTTTCCGTCGGCCACGGCCCGAACCTGAACCTCCAGCTCCTCCCCCTCCGGGAGGCCGGAAAGGCTCAGGGCCGATTGGGTGCAATAGCGCGTCTCGCTGGTTTCGCCGCAGGTGACTTCCACCCGATACATGCCCGAGGGGGCGGTGGCCTTGGGCCAATAGAGCTCTGCCGAGCCATCGCCGTCGACGCAGACCAGCAGGTCCCCCTCCTCAAAGCCGGGCCCTTCGCCGCCCCGGAGGAGGAGGAACGCCGCCGCCAGCGCCAGCAGGATAACGGCCCCCGCCGTCCACACCCTGACCAGCCGCTGGATCTGCCCTCTAGTCCGCCGGGTATGGGTCCGCCGCCCCGCATACCGCCGTCCATATCGATTCCGTCTCGTGATCCACACCCCGCTCCGTATAAGTTCGTCCTAAAAAGATGATACACCCAATTGCAGGAAAGTCAAGGGCCATTCTGGGGAATGGCCCTTGACGGTCTCTCCTTATTTCCCGGCGGCGCTCTCCCGTCTCAGCAGCTCCCGCGTCACCTCATACACCCGCTGGGTAGAAGCCACGTTCAGCCGCTCCTTGACGGAATGGACATCGTGGAGCTCCGGGCCGAAGGACACCGCGTCCAGCCCCGGCAGCTTCTCCACGAACAAGCCGCATTCCAGGCCGCCGTGGGTGGCCTCAATGGTCCCCTGCTTGCCGCAGACGGACTTGTAGGCCCCCAGCACCTCCTCCCGCAGGGCGGAATTCCGGTCGTACTGCCAGCCGGGGTAGCTGCCCCGCAGGGTGAAGCTTCCCCCGCCAAGCTCCAGGATGGCCTTCAGCCGCTGGACCATCATGTCCTTCTGGGTGGCGATGCAGGAGCGGACGGAGATGCCGAAATAGAGCCCGTCCTCCTTCATCTCCATCACACCCATGTTCAGGGAGGTCTGCACCAGGCCGGGGAAATCCACGTTCATGGCCTGGACCCCCTGGGGCACCGCCAGCAGGGTGCGGAGCATGTTTGCCGTCGCCTCCGGGGTCAGCGCGCCCTCCAGGGCGGTTTTTTCACAGGTCAGCGTGACGCCGCCGTCACAGCCGGCATACTCGTTTTTCAGCGCAGCGTCAAACTCCCGGATGAACGCCTCAAACTCTCCCGCCCGGTCCGCCGGGACAGCGGCTTTCGCCTGGTTCCGGGAGCAGATCACGTTGTCGAACCTTCCGCCCCGCACATCCGCCAGGCGCAGGCCGGGAACGCGCTCCATGGCGCTGTACAGCACCCGGCCCATCACTTGGTTGGCGGAGGCCCGGCCCTTGTGGATCTCCCCGCCGGAGTGGCCTCCCAGGAGGCCCTCCAGGGAAATCTTATAGCCCGCCTCCCCGTTCAGCGGCGCTCTTTTGCCGGGCAGGAAGCAGTCCACCCGCACGCCTCCGGCGCAGGAGACGGTGAAGACCCCCTCCTCCTCCGAGTCCAGGTTCACCAGCTTCCGCCCCTTCAAATCGGAGCAGTCCAGGGCGAAGGCCCCCTCCAGGCCCACCTCCTCGTCCACGGTGAACACCGCTTCCAGGGGAGGATGGGGCAAACTGCCGTCCGCCAAAATGGCCAGGATCATGGCCACGGCGATGCCGTTGTCCCCGCCCAGGGAGGTTTTCTCCGCCCAGACCCATTCCCCGTCGGTGCGGAGGTCCAGGCCCTCCTTTGCCATGTCCTTGGCGCAGTCCTCGGTCTTCACGCAGACCATGTCGATGTGCCCCTGGAGGATGACGGGGGGCGCGTCCTCGCAGCCGGGGCTGGCGTCCTTCCAGATGACCACGTTGTTCACCTCGTCCTGCCGCCAGCGAAGGCCCAGTTCCTTGGCAAAGTCCACGCACAGGTCGCTGATCTGCTTGGTGTTGCCGCTGCCGTGGGGGACGGCGCACAGCTTTTCAAAGTACCCGAATACCGCTTTCGGCTCCAGGCCGGATAATACTGCCATAGAGATTCCTCCTTCAATCCATCAAATAAAGGACCGCCCCGCCTTTGGCGGGGCGGTCCTATTGTTTCCCGATGCTGTGGAAATCAGACGTCGCCCAGGCCGTCCTCCAGGCCCAGCTCGCCTTCCAGGCCCAAGCCGAAGTCGTCACCCTCGCCGGGGACTTCCTCCGCAGGCTCCTCCGCCACAGCGGGAACAAACTCGGAGAACCAGGCCTCCTCGGGCAGTTCCGCCAGCAGGGCGGGGAGATTGATGACGATGCCGTCCACGCTGTAGGGCAGCTTCAGGTCAATCTCATGAATCTCGGGCTCTCCGCCCTTCTCCCGGGTGACCTCCAGAATCATTTTGAAATTCTGCCCGATCCAGATGGACATGCCCCGGTCACGCTTGGCCAGCTTGGCCACCTGTTCGTCCTTGACGGTGACCACCACTTTCTCAAAAGCCTTGTAGGTCTGGCCCTGATAGTCCTCCAGGGTCTTGTTGTCGAAGTAGACGGTATGTCCCCGTCCAATGACCATCATAGCGGCGGCGACGGCCACCAGCACCAGCACCAGCAGGAAGGCAAAGAGGACCCTTCTCGTTTTCACCTTCATCACGCGTCCTCCTTTTTCACCTGGGCCGCGGCCAGCTCCTGGCCCGCCTTGCTCTTCGCCATCCGCTTTTTGGCCTCATACATAATCAGAGCCAAGGTGATTACGCCGTAAGACAGGAACACGCGGAAGTACTCGCCCACCATGGAGTCCCCGGTGATGAACGCGCCCGCGCCGGGAGCCACGATGAACATCATGTGGAACAGGATCACGCCCAGGAAAGCGTTGCCGATACCGGCCTTTTCCACCGACGCACCGCCTACCAGCAAGGCCGCGATGCAGAACATGCCGATCTGGGCGTGTCCGGTGTAGGTGGGCAGGTTGCCGATGTTCTGGAGATAGATAACCATGCCGAAACCGGCGCAGACGGTGGACATGACCACGGAGATGATGCGGGTCCGGTCCACGTTGATGCCCGCGGCCTTAGCCACCTCCATATCCTGGCCCACGGCCCGCATGTCCTGGCCCAGCTTCGTGCGGCGGAACCAGACGATGAACAAGCACAAAAGGCCCACCAGAAGGAAGGTGAACACGGGAATCTTCACGCCCGCCACGCGGATGGCCAGCAGATCGTCCAGGCACTGGCGCATGTTCAGCAGGCTCACGGTATTGCGGATGCCATAGCCCCGGGGCAGCATGATGCTGGCGTGGATGATGGGGATAACCGCCCCCATGACATACAGCACGATGAGCTGATACCAGCCGTTGATAAAGAAGTTAATGATATAGCTGGTGATCATCTCCCGGCCCTTGGCCATGTTTTGCAAGGTGCCGCAGATGAAGCCCAGCAGAGCGGAGAAGGGAATGGACAGGATCATGGCCAGCACCACGCCGGGAATGCCCCAGATCTGCCAGTCCGCCACCAGAATGACGGCGATCTCCGCGCCCATGGCGCCCAGCGTCATGGCGAAGTTCAGGCCCATGCCCGCCATAATGGGGAACAGCAAGCAGAGAACCAGGAACAGGTTCCGGCCCATACGGGTGACGATCTCATTGAGCAGGTAGCTGGGAGAGAAGCCCGCCATGGGGATAAAAATGGCGCAGATGATGATGAACATGATGGGCACGGCGTTGTTCCGCACCAGCTCCAAAAGCCTCTTCCCGGCGGGGATGTTCTTTTTCCCGTTCATTTCACACCCTCCGTCTTTCTGGTCAGAGCGTACAGGATCATGCCCTGAGAGACGATAATCCGAATGACCTCGCTCATGTCCATGTGGATCGCGGAGTTCATGACCGTGGGGGTCATGGTCACGATTCCCTGGAACAAAATTGTACCGATAATTACATTGGGGATACTGGCTTTATTGACCGAGGCGCCGCCGATCAGGATGGCCGCCACCGTGGGCATGGTCAGGTTGTTGGGGGCATTATAAAGCTGGATAAAGCCGAAGCCCTGCTGATACATCAGGATGCCCATGGCCCCCAGCCAGGTGGACATGATAACAGAGAGCATCCGGGTCCGGTCCACGTTGATGCCCGCAGCCCGGGCAAAAGCGGGGTTGGAACCCACCGCCGTCATGGCGGTGCCGGTCTTGGTGTGCAGGAACGCCCACATCAAAAAGGCCAGCAGTGCGAAGACCAGCAAAGAGCCCGTGGGGATTTCAATGTTCCCGATTTTGATATGCAGAATCTTGGCCAGCACCTGATTATAGAAGCCGTCCAGGGAAATGGTGGGCCGCAGGCCGTTGCCCGAGAGGCCGTAGACCATAGTGGGACTGGAATAGGGCAGCAGCAGCCACATCATGCAGAAAAAGGACATGACGGAGAAGCCCACATAGGTGGCAATCATCATCTCGCCGCCCTTGATGCGGTTCAAAAGCAGGCCGTAGCCCCCACCCAGGATCACCGCGAAAGGCGTGGCAATCAGCACCGCCATCAAAAAGCTCATGGGGCCGGTAAAGCCCAGCTGGATGGACAGCGTGCCGCCCAGAAGGCCGCAGATAATCGCAAGGGGCAGTCCGAAGTTCAATCCGCAGCCCGCATGGATCATGGGCACCATGGCCAGGACCAGCACCGCGTTCCAGCTGAAGCGGTTGATGATGTTGGTGATTTGGGTAGGCAGGTCAACCCCGACGAAGGGGGTCAGGATGAAGAGGACCAGCAAGAACCCGGAGATGATGATCCGAGGCAGGCCGAAAGAGGAGACCATTGCCGTCATGGTGCCCATTTGCGCCTTTTCCAGCTCTGTAGGCCAACGCGCCGGCGGAATGGTTTTCATCTCGTCGTTGAATTTGGATGGACTGTTATAATTATAATCTTTTTTCTCACTCATTTTGACCCACCTCCCTATATGACCTTGCTGACCATCAGCAGGCCGAATTCCTCGGAGGACGCCGCCGCAGGCAGGATGCCCGCCACCTGTCCGCCGGAGACGATGGCGATGCGGTCACAGGTCTGCCGCAACTCCTCCAGCTCGGAGGAGATCATGACGACCGTGACGCCGTTCTCCCGGTTGAACTTCTTCAGCGCCTCCAGCACCAGGGACTTGGCGCCCACGTCGATGCCCCGGGTGGGCTCCGACACGAAGAGGAACTTGGGCTCCAGGGCAAAGGCCTTGGCCAGGCACACCTTCTGCTGGTTGCCGCCGGAGAGCTCCCGGGCCTTCTGCTTGGAGCTGGTACACTTGATTTGCAGCTCGTCGATATATTTCTGGGTCACCTTGTGGATGCCCTTCTCGTCCCGCCACTTGATAAAGCCGCCCAGCAGCTTTTTCAGGAATTTCTCCTGGATCTGCATAGCGGGGAACGCCACGTTCCATTCCAGGCTCTCGTCCAGCAGGAGGCCCACCTCCCGCCGGTCCTCCGACACGAAGGCCAGGGAGGAATCCAGGCACTTCCGGGGATCGTTCAAGGGGATCTCCCCGCCGTTGAACGTCACCTTGCCGCCGGCCTCGTAAAGGCCCATGACGCCGTTGGGGATGCCCAGCTTGCCCTGGCCCGCCAGGCCGCCGATGCCCAGAATCTCGCCCTCCTTGATATCAAGGGAGACATCGCGCACCGTCTCGCCGGGCATGTCCACCCAGAGGTTTTGGATGGACATGATGGTCCGGGCCCCGTCATTGCTCCGGGCCTCGCCCGCGGCGGCGCTCTGCACGTCCCGGCCCACCATCCACTTGGTGATGTCCTCTACGCTGGTCTCTTTTGCCGGAACATCCCGGACCACGAAACCGTCCCGCATGACCACCACCTTGTCGCACACCGCCAGAATCTCATGGAGGCGGTGGGTGATGAAGATGACGGAAATGCCCCGGGCGGCCATGCCCCGGATGGATTCCAGCAGGGCCTCGGCCTCCTTTTCCGTCAGCACGGCGGTGGGCTCGTCCAAAATCAGCAGCTTCAGCTGGTCCTTGCTCAGCTCCCGGGCGATTTCCGTAAACTGCTTGTGTCCCACGGGCATGTCGCTGATGACCATATTCGCATCGATGGCGACGCCCATTTTTTCGATGGCGGCGGAGGAACGCCGGTCCATCTCCTTATAATCCAGCGTGTTCAGACGGTCTCCGAACACCTCTGAAACAATATTCTTTTTGCAGGGCTCCCGATTCAGGAGGATATTTTCTGTGGCGGAGAAGCCGGGAATCAGGGAAAACTCCTGATGTACCATGCCGATACCCGCCTCCAGCGCGTCGAAAGGCGTGTTGAATTCCACTTTTTGGCCGTCAATCAGGATGTCGCCGCCGTAGCCGCCGGTCTCCCGGATGACGTCCATGCCGAAGAGTATTTTCATCAAGGTGCTTTTGCCCGCGCCGTTCTCGCCGCACAGGCCCAAAACCTCGCCCTCACCCAGGGTAAAATTGATATCGGTGAGGACCTGATTGCCAAAGAAGTCCTTTTTGATGTTCTGCATTTGCAGCAAGGGGTTCACGTTGTTTGTCATACATCCACCCTATCTCATTTGTTCCGCGCGCCGGTCCCCGGCGCCGGGCGGGGACTCATGCCGCCCCGGTCAAAGCCAGCGCGGGGAGGAGGACAGGTCCTCCTCCCCGTGCGGCAGACAATTTTTGAATCGAATCAGCTGACGGTGAAGTACTTCTCGGGAATCTCCACGTCGGCGTTGCCCATGAAGCGGCCGGGGTCGCCCATGATATAGGTGTCCTGATAGATGAGGAACACATTGTCGCTCTTGACTCCGGTGGTGGCGTTGGTGTAGCCCGCGCCATTCCACTGGGCCTTGGGAGAGTACACGTTCAGGGCCGCGGCCACGGCGTCCATGTCCGTGATTTCGCTGACTCCGTTGATGACGTTTTTGGCGTGCTCCGCAAGACCGGCGGACAGGGTGTAGCCATAGGAGTAGGCCCAGGTACCGAAGTGATCGGCGGCGCCCTTCTCCACCAGAGCGGACTCGACCTTAGCCAGAATCTTCTCAAAGTCGCCGGCCTCCTCGGTGAGGTCCAGGCCCAGAGCGCCGGGATAGCCCATCAGAGGAGAGGGCAGGTCGGCCTCAATGAAGTAGCCGCCGTATTCCACCAGCTGCTTGAGCAGGGGCTCGGTGTGGGCGTCGTTGGTGCAGAAGTAGGCGGCGTTCTCACCGTACTTCTGGACCCAGGCGGGGACGTTCTCCAGGATATAAGCCTGAGCGCCGGGGATACCCACGTCGGAAGTCGGGTCGGGAGCGGTCTCCAGGACGAACTTCATGCCGAACTCCTTGCAGGCCTCCTCCATGACGGCCACGCGGCGGCTCATGGTCTCATAAGCCATGTGGCGGGGGAAGGAGATGTGGACGAAGGTGTCCGCGCCCAGCTCGTGGGCGGTGCGGATGATCAGATAGCCGCGGGACACGAAGTCGTTGTTGCACACCAGGTCGGCGGCGGAGCCGATCTCGGGCAGGTCCTCGTGGGCCTCGCCGGCGATGCAGATGATGTCGGGGCGGCGCTCCTTGATCTGGCGGAAAGCCTCGGTGGTGCCGGGGACAGACTGGTTGACGACAATGGCCTTCATCAGGGGATCGTCGGACATATTCACGATGGTCTGGATCGTGGTCTCCAGCTCCTCGGTAAAGTTGTCGGGATAGATGGCCAGGGTGACCTTGTCCTCGCCGTACTTGGCCTGGAAGGCCTCGGCGCCGCGGCGGTCATCCTCGGACTGGGAGACGGAGCCGGTGACAATGCCGATGTGGTAGTCGCCGATACCGTCCTCCAGGGTAGCGGCGGCGTCGCCCGCCTCGCCGGAGTCCCCGTCCTGCTGGGTCTGGCCGGCGTCAGAGGAGCCGCCCTGATCCTGCGCGGGGGTCTTGTCGTTGCCGCCGCAGCCCGCGAGAGCCAAAAGCATCACGAGCGCCAGCAGCATGCTGAAAAACTTCTTCATTGCAAACCTCCAAAAATTTTTGTGTCTTCCAGGCGCATACAACTCCCCTCATGGTTTGTCTGCAAACCATGAAAAAAAGGCGTACGCCTTTTGAACGCTATCTATTGTAGCAAAAATCCTGATTTTGTCAACGGTCTTTTCAGGATTTGCCGTATTTTCGTGGATGTAGCCACAAAAAGGGCCCCGCGGCGTATCCGCGGGGCCCTTTTTTACAGTAAATTGCCAGTGACGGCGCCCGCCGCAAGCATCGAACGCGGCCCGCCTCAGTCCTTGGCTAAGGTAAACTGGTCCACCAGCTGCTTCAGGCTGGCCGCCTCGGCGGACAGCTCCTCGCTGGCGGCGGCGCTCTCCTGGGCCGTGGCGCTGTTGGTCTGGACCACGGAGGAAATCTGATCGATGCCCTCGGTGACCTGGTTGATGGCGGAGGTCTGGTTTTCCACAGCCTCCACCACGATGTCCATCTGCGCGGTTACGTGGCCGGCGGACTCGCTGGTCCGCTCCAAAGACTCGGTGACATTTCCCACCGCCCGGCTTCCTTCGGTGACGGCGGCGATGGAGCTTTCAATCAGCTCCTTGGTGGCCTTGGCGGCCTGGTCGGACTTGGTGGCCAGGTTGCGCACCTCGTCGGCCACCACGGCGAAGCCCTTGCCGGCGCTGCCCGCCCGGGCGGCCTCCACGGCGGCGTTCAGGGCCAGGATGTTGGTCTGGAAGGCAATGTTTTCAATGGTGGCAATGATCTTGGAAATTTCCTCGGAAGAGCCGGAAATCTTCTCCATGGCGGCGTTGAGCCCCTTGACGTGCTCCACGCTGATTCCAAGCTGCCCTCCGGCCTGACCCACGAAGCGCCCCGCCTCCTCGGCGGCGGCGGCGGTCCGCTTGGCGCTGTCGGAAATCTCCGTGATGGTAGCCGCCAGCTCTTCGATGGAACTGGCCTGGGTCATGGAGCCCTGGCTCAGGCTCTGCGCGCCCATGGACACCTGGTTGCTGGCGGAGGACACCTGCCCGGCGGAGGCGTTGATCTGCCGCATGGTGCCGCTGAGCTCCACCTTCAATGTCCGCATGGACTGGAGAATATTCTGGAAGTCCCCCACATAGGCCTCCCGGTGGGCGGAGCGGATGTCCAGATTCTGATTGGCCATCTCCGTAAGGAGGTAGCTGATGTCGTTGATGATGGTATTCAGCCCCGTCACCATCTCCGCCGTGGAACGGGTCAGCTCCGCCGTCTCGTCCTTTCCCTGGGTCTGGGGAACGGGGGCCTTCAAGTCGCCCTCCACCAGCAGCTTCATCCGCTGGGCACAGGCCCGCATGGGATCGCTGATGTTGCTGGACAGCTTCAGCGCCACCACGATGGAAGCCAGAATGGAGGCCACGATTACCAGCACATCAATAAGCATACCGAAATATGTATCTGCCAGATAGTCCTTCTTCATCGCGGTGACCGCCACACTCCAGCCGTTGGTTCCATCCACCGGGGCGTAAGCCGCGAAACGGGGGCCGTCGGTGTCGTGGAAGCTGCCGAATCCCACCTTCCCCTGCCGCATCTCCGCGTGGATGGCGGCAAGCTGCTTCAAAGAGGAGTCGCTCTGGGCCTCCCGCTCGATGTTTTGGGTGGTGATGGTCTCCAAGGTGATGTCGGCAATGGTGTCTCCGTCTTTGTTGATCATATAGGCCCGGCTGTTTTCGCTGACCTTGATGGAGGACACGATGTCGTTCAAAAAGGTTTCCGGGGGAACAAAGTAGACCGCCCCCGCAACGAGCCCCCGGTTGGAGTAAAGAGGCGCGGCAACCATAATGGTCAGCTCCCCCGTGATCTTGCTGACCAGGGGCTGTGAAACGTAAACGTTTCCGCTCAGGGCCTGCTGCACGTACTCCCGGTCGGAATAGTCCTTCCCGTCGAAAATGCTGATGCCGTCCAAGCCGATGACATTGCCCCGCTGGAAGCCGTGGAGGCTGGCCCGCTCATCGATGATGCTCCGCTTTTCCTCCAGCGGCGTTTCGGAATCGGCCAGCTGGGTGATGCGGCCCGTGTCCATGGCCACATTCTTATAGGCAATCAGCTCTTCCTCAATGCGTTCCGCCGCCAGTACGGCGGTCTGCGTCATCATCTGGTCCACTGTGGCGATGGTGCTCCGGTAGTTCAGGCCAATGCTGGCGCCTCCCACCACAAACAGCGCGGCCAGGACCGTCGCCATCAGGCATACCGTGATCTTCTTTCGGATACTGTTCATCTCTCTCCACCCCTAGCTTTCATAGTCGGCCCCCCTAGGGGCCCATGGGTTTCCGTTTTTATTATAGGGGCCGGAACGCCCTTTTGTCAATGGCTTCCCGTTATTTCTTATTTCAAAGCTTTCCCAAAAAATTCTTTCTCCCAACGCCAAGACGGCACGGCGAGATTCAAAGGAGGTATGCGTTATACCTTTTATTGTGGCCTGGCCCAAGTCTCCAACTGGGTGAGGCTTAAGTTTGCCGCCATGAACCTCAAAAAGCCGGCAAACTGGAAGGCAAAGCGGCAACGCTTCGCGCTTCATTGACAAAGCCCGCCGGAACGGCTTATAATCAGGTCGAAAAACAACCAAACAAGGAGGTCCTTCCATGAAACGGCAGATCCCTGTCCTCCTGCTCTGTCTGGCGCTGCTCCTGAGCGCCTGCGGCGGAGCCCTCCCCGCCGGAACGGAGGCGTCCGTTCCGCCTCCCCGGGAGGAGCCGGAGCCCCCTCCCACCCCGGAGGGGCCCGCCGTCCCGGAGGGGCCCGCCGTCCCGGAGGAACCCCCGCCGCCGGAGCCCACTACGGCTACTTTGGCGGTCTGCGGGGACGCCATGAGCCATATGCCCATCACCAACGACGCCTGGAACGGGGAACGGTACGATTATGCCCGGATCATGGCCGCCGCCAGGCCCTATGTGGAGACGGCCGATTACGCTGTGGTGAACCTGGAAACCACCCTTTCCGGCGGCCCGCCCTACTCCGGCTATCCCGCCTTCAACTCCCCCGACGACCTGGCCCGCGACCTCAAGGCCTTAGGCTTCGACCTGTGCCTCACCGCCAACAACCACAGCCTGGACCGGGGCTTCTCCGGCCTGAGCCGGACGCTGGACGTTTTGGACGGGGCCGGCCTGGCCCATGTAGGCACCAGCCGGACCCAGGAGGAATTTGACCACAACGCCGCCGTGGCCGACGTGGGGGGCATCTCGGTGGCCTTTCTGGGCTATGCCTACGGCACCAACGGCATCCCCATACCGAAAAAGCACCCCTACGCCATCAATGTCTTCAACACCGACTACCTGACCTCCCTCTCCAAGCCGGACTGGGACCGCCTGGCCGGGGACCTGGAGGACGCCAAGGCCTTGAAAACGGATCTGGTGGCGGTGATGATCCACTGGGGCCTGGAGTACAAGCTGACGCAGAACCAATACCAGGAGGAACTGGCGGACTTTCTCTTTGAAAACGGCGCGGACATTATCCTGGGCGGCCATTCCCATGTGCCCCAGCCTATGGAGATCCGGACCCTGCCCGACGGGCGGCAGGGCTTTGTCTGCTACTCCCTGGGAAACTTCATTTCCTCCCAGACCAAGCCCAACACAGACACGACGGCGGTGCTGACCCTGACCCTCACCCGGGACAACGAAACCGGGGAGGCCCAGGTTGCGGATTGCGGCTATATCCCCCTCTACATGCTCCACCGGGCGGAGGGGGCCTCCCCCCGCTATGAGCTGGTGGACATCCACGCCGCTCTGAAAACCGGGGAACCCGGGACCGTCCTGAGGCAGAAACTGGACAAGGCCCTGGAGACCTGTCACGCCGTCCTTGGGGAGGAACGGGACGCCGGAAAATAAGCAAGAGCGCCGTCCCGGCCGGGACGGCGCTCTTGCTTGATGTACTTTCAAAGCCCCTCGAGGAACGCCTCCACCTGCGTCAGCGCCGCGCCCACGGCGGCGGCCTCTTGGGGGCGGCGGCTCCATTTCAGATAGGACGCGTCCTGCTCGAAGGGATTCCGCTCCGCCAGCAGCGCCCGCAGCAGCTCCCCGAACTCCTCCAGGCAGGCCCCCACCCGGCCCCCCGCTATGACGCCGCAGTCGAAGGCCACATGGAGGTTGTTCACCGCCGCCGCCAGGTGCTCCAGATACTCCCGCCAGATCTCCCGCTTCCCGGCGTCCCCGGAGCGGAGCTCCTCGAAAAAGGCGGAGAGGCTGCCCCCGGCGTGATCCGAAAGGACCTTGGCGGAGCAGTAGGCGTCCAGGCAGCCCGCCTTGCCGCACCAGCACCGGCGGCCGCCGGGAACCAGGGTCATGTGCCCGAACTCCCCCGCCCGGAGGTGGTCCCCCAGGCAAAGGCTCCCGTCCCGGAGGATGGCCCCGCCCACGGTGTCGTCCAGGGAGAGATAGACCATATCCCCATCCACGCCCCGGAACTCCGCCAGGCCCGCGGCATGAGCGGCGCCCAGGCAGCGGCAGGGCCAGGGTATCTGCTGGGTAAAGCGGCTAAGCGGCACATTCCGCAGCTCCAGAGCGTGGGACTCCCGCAGCACGCCCCGCTCCCCGTCCACAATGCCGGGAAGGGCTATGCCCACTCCCAGAATCCGATCCGCCGCCCCGTTGGCCTCCACAAAGCGCTGGAGCAGGCCGCCCAGGTACTTGAAATAGATCTCCTCCATGGAGAAGCGGAGGGCCCCCGTGGCCTGCTTCAGAAGGTTCCCCCCCAGGTCCGTCAGCACCACGCCGACGTGGTCCGCCGTCAGGTCCACGCCCACCGCCACCCGGGCGTCCCGCACGGGAGCGTAGGCCTTGGCCTTCCGGCCGCCGGTGGAGGCGTACACGCCGTCCTCCCGAACCAGCCCCAGCTCCGTCAGCTCTTTCACGTTCTGCAAAATCGTAGGCCAGCTCAAGGCCAGCTTCTGGGTCAGCTCCATTTGGGAAACCCGGTCGCTTTTCAGGATGCAGCGCAGGGTGTTCACCCGGTTGCGCCGCTTGACGTCCATGTTGTTGGCAGGCGATATGGTCATGGCTCCTCATCCCCCGTCTCTTGTTTTATAAAGACTTTATGAATAGCATAACGGATTTTTTGTCAAATGGCAAGCCCCTTTCCGGAAAAAATTGCCCGGACCGGCTTTGCCGCCGCTTTTGGTTGACAGCGGCGGCGAGGCACGGTATACTTTCTATAATTCCTTAATTTTCCGGTCAATTTACAGGGGCGCTCTCGCCCCGGAACAGGAGGAGCAGCGATGTTACACGAGATCAGCTTCCAGTCCTTCAACCAGCGGGACCAGGTCCAGGGGTGGATCTATGTCCCCGCAGCCCAGCCTGTGGGCATCATTCAGCTGGTCCACGGCTTCGGGGAGCACTCCCGGCGCTATCTTCATATGATCTCCAAATTCCTGGACGCCGGCTTCATCGTGGCGGCGGACGACCATGTGGGCCACGGCAGGACCGCCGTGGTCAACAGCTCCTGGGGCGACTGGGGGGACAAGGGCCCCCACACCATGATGGAGGACGAGCACACCCTGACCACTCTGGTCAAGGAGAAATACCCCGGCCTCCCCTGCTTCCTCTTCGGCCACAGCATGGGCTCCTTCATCGCCCGGGACTACATCACGGCCTATGGCTCCGAGCTCTCCGCCGTCACCCTCTGCGGCACCAGCGGCGTCTTCCCCGGGCTGGAACAGGGCATGGCCATGCTCCAGGCCGCCGTGGACGCCGGGCAGGGGGACGCCTCCGACCCCAGCGCCGCCGGGGCCCTGCTTGGCTGGATGTGCGAGCGGTGCACGGAGGAAATCAAATTCGGCAACGAGTGGATCTGCTCCGACCCCTATGTCCAGGCGGACCACGCCATGGACCCCCTGGACGCCTTCTCCCGGCCCACCAGCAACCGCTCCTTCCTTTACTTCTGCCAGATGATCGATTTCATCACCGGCCCCGCCTGGGCGGAGAAGGTGCCCAAGGACCTGCACGTCTACAACATCGCCGGCGGCGAGGACCCGGTGGGCCAGTACGGCGAGGGCGTGAAGCAGGTTTCCGCCTGGCTGGAAGCCTCCGGCCACAAGGTGACCACCAAAATTTACGACGGCTACCGCCATGAGATTCACAACTACGCCGATCTCAAGGACCAGGTGGAGCAGGGCGTCATCGACTTCTTCAAGGGGACCCTGTGACCGGCGCGGGAGGAGCGGACGTGAACGAGAAAAACTATGTGATTGCCATGGACCAGGGCACCACCAGCTCCCGGTGCATCCTCTTTGACCGCCGGGGGGAAATCCGGGCCGTGGTGCAAAAAGAGTTCCCCCAGATTTATCCCCAGCCCGGCTGGGTGGAGCACGACCCCATGGACATCTGGTCCACCCAGATGGGCGTCGCCATGGAGGCCATGCAGAAGGCCGACACCCGGCCGGATGAAATCGCCGCCATCGGCATCACCAACCAGCGGGAAACCACCCTGGTCTGGGACGCCGCCACCGGGAAGCCCGTCTGCAACGCCATTGTCTGGCAGTGCCGCCGGACGGCGGACCGCATTGAGCGTCTCCGGCGGGACGGGCTGGAGGAGGCCGTCCGTCAGAAAACCGGCCTGATTCCCGACGCCTACTTTTCCGCCAGCAAGCTGGAGTGGATTTTGGACAACGTCCCCGGCGCCCGGCAGCGGGCGGAGCGGGGAGAGCTACGGTTCGGCACCGTGGACACCTGGCTTATCTGGAACCTGACCGGGGGCCGGGTCCACGCCACGGACTACACCAACGCCTCCCGGACCATGCTCTTTGACATCCACAAGCTCCAATGGGACCAGGAGCTGCTGGACTACTTCCGCATCCCCGCCTCCCTGCTGCCCCGGGCCCTGCCCAGCAGCTACCTGTTCGGCGAGACGGACAAGTTCGGCGGGTCCATCCCCATCGCCGCCGCCGCGGGTGACCAGCAGGCCGCCCTCTTCGGCCAGTGCGGCTTTGAACCGGGGGACGTGAAGAGCACCTACGGCACCGGCGGCTTCCTGCTGATGAACACCGGGGCGGAGGCGGTGGCCTCCAGGCGGGGCCTCCTCACCACCATCGCCGCCGGAACGGGAACGCAGATCCACTACGCCCTGGAGGGCAGCGTTTTCATCGCCGGGGCCGCCATCCAGTGGCTCCGGGACGAGATGAAGCTGGTGGACAGCGCCGCCCAGACAGAGGAGATCTGCTCCCGCCTGGAGGACGCGGGAGGCATTTATGTGGTCCCGGCCTTTGTTGGCCTGGGAGCCCCCTACTGGGAGTCCTACGCCCGGGGCACCGTAACGGGCCTCACCCGGGGCGTCACCCGGGAGCATTTCATCCGGGCGGTGACGGAATCCCTGGCCTACCAGACCAACGATTTGCTCTGCGCCATGAAGGAGGAGTCCGGCCTGGCCCTGGGCTCTCTTAAGGTGGACGGCGGGGCCAGCGCCAACAGCTTCCTCATGCAGTTCCAGGCAGACCTGTCGGACACCCAAATCCAGCGGCCCCGGTGCATCGAAACCACCGCCCTGGGGGCGGCGTACCTGGCGGGACTGGCCTCCGGCTTCTGGAGGGATCTGGACGAGATTCGGGGCAACTGGGCCTGTGAGCGGACCTTCTCCCCCGCCGTCTCCCAGCAGCGGCGGCAGGAGCTGCTGAAGGGCTGGAAGCGGGCCGTGCGCTGCGCCATGGCCTGGGCAAAGGATGAAGACTGACCAATCATGCGAAAAGGCCCCCGGAGGACATCCCTCCGGGGGCCTTACTGGATCTTCCGTTATTCCCCTTGGGCGGAAACCGGCTCCATCTCTATGGAAACCACCTCTGCCGGCGTCTCCCCGGCAGAGGCCGCCGGAATGGCCGCCTCCGCCAGGGCGGGCGGGGTCTCCGCCGTGGGAAGCGCCTCCCTCTCCGAGCCGGGCAGGGCCGGAGCGGGGTCCGGCGTTTTCCAATGCCAGCTGGTCTTGTTAAAAACCGGCTCGCAGACGCAGAGAATGGCAGGCATGAGGAAGATGCTCACCAGCGCCGAGATCAGCGCGCCCCGGGCCAGCATGACGCAGATGGCCCCGATGAGGTCGATGGAGGACACGAAGGACACCCCCAGGGTGGCGCAGAAGAGCACCAGGGCGCTGGTGACGATGGACGCGTCGGAGGATGCGGCGGCAACGCGGATGGCCTCCTCCCGTCCAAGGCCCTTCTTCAGCTCCTCCTGGAACCGGGAGGTCATCAAAATGGCGTAATCCACCGTGGCCCCCAGCTGGACACAGCTGATGATGGTGGGGGCGATGAAGGGAATTTCCGTGCCCAGGAAGTAGCAGCAGCCCTGGTTGATGAAGATGGCCAGCTCGATGGTGGCCACCAGCACCAGGGGGACGGAGGCGGACTTGAACACAAAGGCGATGATGAGGAAGATGGCCGCGATGGAAATATAATTCGTCACCTGGAAGTCCACCGCCGAGGTGTCGATCAAATCCCGGTACATGGCCCCCTCCCCGGTGATCATGGCGGAGGGGTCGTAGCTGTGGAGGATTGCATTCATAGCGTCCAGCTGGGCCGCCACCGCGTCTGTGGCCGGGGCATAGCTGGAATTGATCATCATCAGCTGCCAGCCCTCCTGGCGGAGCATGTTCTTGAGGTCCTCCGGGATGAAGAAGTCCGGAATGCCCACGCCCAGCATCTTGTGGAAGGACACCACGGAGGTGATGCCGGGGACCTCCTCCATCCGGCGCTCCAGCTCCCCCATGTCGGCGGCGCTGAGGTCGTCCCGGAGGACCACGAAATGGCTGGTCGCCATATCGAAATCGTCCTTCAGCTTCTCGTTGCTGACGATGGACGGAAGGTCCCGGGGCAGGGATTCGTCCAGCTTGTAGTAGATGTCCGCGTGGCGCTGGGCGTAGACCGCCGGGAAAAACAGCAGCACTGTCAGCACCACCAGGGGGACCTTGTACCGGAGGATGAAGGCGTTGACCTTATCGAAGGAGGGAATCAGGGTCTTGTGCTTGTGCTTTCCGATCTGCTTGTCGAATATCAGCACCAGGGACGGCAGGACCAGGATCACCGTCGCCACCCCCAGGACCACGCCCTTGGCCATGACGATGCCGATGTCCCTTCCCAGGGTCAGCCGCATAAAGCACAGGGCCAGGAAGCCCGCGATGGTGGTCATGCTGCTGCCGGAGAGGGAGCGGAAGGCGGCGATGATGGCCTGGGCCATGGCGTCCCGCTTGTCGTCATAGCGCTCCCGCTCCTCCTCATAGCGGTGGTAGAGGAAGATGGAGTAGTCCATGGTCACGCCCAATTGCAGCACGGCGGCGATGGCTTTGGTGATGTAGGAAATCTGGCCTAAGAAGATGTTGCTTCCGAAGTTGTAGACCACGGCCATGCCGATGCTGGCCAGGTACACAAAGGGCAGGACAGTGGACTCCAGCGTCACGCTCATGGCCGCCAGGGCCAGCAGCACCGCCAGTCCCACGAAGATGGGCAGCTCCCCGTCCATCACGTCCCGGGTGTCCTTGATGACCACGGAGAAGCCCGCCAGGAAGCAGCGCTCGTTGCAGACGCTCCGCACCTGCCGGATGGCCTCCATGGTCTCGTCGGAGGCCCCGGGATGGTCGTACTGAATCAGCATCATGGTGGCCTGGCCGGAGAAGAACATCTCCCGGAGGTCCGCCGGAATCATCTCCACGGGAACCTGGATGCCCACCAGATTGCTGAGCCACACGGCGCTGGACACGCCGGGGACGTCCTGGATGTCCTGAATCAGCTTGTTGGTATAGCCCGCGGGCATCCCCTCCACGATAAGCATGCTGGTAGCCGCCATCTGGAAGGGCTCCTCCAGAAGCTGCTCCCCCTGGGAGGAGGGCAGATCCTGGGGCAGATAGGACAGGATGTCGTAGTTGATGCGGGTGGCGGCGTAGCCGATGAGAGAGGGAATCAGCATCAGCACGGCAATCAGGGCCACCAGCTTGGGCTTTCGGGTCAGCTTATGGGCGATTTTTTCAATCATGGCGGCTCTCCTCCCGTCATTGGAAGACGCCGGTGACGGCGTTCCAGAAGTCCCGGAACATCTGGGTCACCCGGCCCCAGAAGGTGGTTTTTTCCTTCACGGCGGCGGAAGCCTCGTCCTCCTCCGGCTTCTCCTCCTTGATTTCCTGGGTGCGGATAAGAACCTGAATGCTGGTGGGGGCGGGATTCCGCTCGTCCGTCAGGGAGACCGGCTCCGCCGTGGCGTCCATCAGCAGGATGTTGTTCACGTCCCCGGTGTATTCGTTCCAGGTATCCTCGATAATTTGGGTGACGGTGTTTTTGGCCTCCTTCACCTGTTTCGTGGTGGCCAGGGCCTTGGCGGTCTGCCGCAGAGCGGCGGAGAGGCCCCGGAGGGACTGCTTCGTCCCCGCGTCCAGGTCCTTCCCCGTGGAGCGGGCCAGGTTCTCCGCGTCGGTGAGCAGGGCCTCCGTGTCCCGGATGGTGGTAACGGCGGAGGCGCTGAGGGTCCCCGTGTTGGCCAGGGCCTCCTGAAGGGTGGGCTCATAGCCGTTCAGCACGGTCCGCAGGGCGTCCACGTCCTCCAGAATTTCCCGCAGGGTCCCGGCGGATTGTCCCAGGGCGGCCATCAGGTCCTCCGCGTCGTCCAGATCCCGCAGCAAAATGTCCAGCTCCCCGCAGAGGTTCGCCAGGTCCCCCGCCACGGCGGCGGTGGGGCGCTTGATTTGGTTGAGGGAGGCGTTGAGCTGGCTTTGAATCGCGTCAATCCGGGCGGTAGCGCTGTCCAGGCCGTTGGTGATGAGATCCACTACCGCGCCGCCTACCGTGTTGTTCTCCGGGGGCTTGCTGGGATCGGAGGGGTCGCCGCCGTCCCCGCCGGAACCGCCGTCCCCGCTGGAACCGCCGTCCCCGCTGGAACCGCTGTCCCCGCTGGAACCGCTGTCTCCGCTGGAACCGCCGTCCCCGCTGGAACCGCTGTCCCCGCTGGAGCCGCTGTCTCCGCTGGAACCGCTGTCTCCGCTGGAACCGCTGTCTCCGCTGGAGCCGCTGTCCCCGCTGGAGCCGCCGTCCCCGCTGGAACCGCCGTCCCCGCTGGAACCGCTGTCTCCGCTGGAACCGCTGTCCCCGCTGGAGCCGCTGTCGTCGCTGGAATCACTGTCGTCCTCGTCCAGATTTTCATAAACCACCAGCCGGGCCGACATCTGTCCCTTGTGAAAAGCCTCCGGCTCCTGTGTCTCCGCCGGAGCCTCCTCCGCCGGAGTCGTGGGTTCTCGCGGCTCTTCCGGGTCTGTCGTCTCTTCCGGCACAGCGGGTTCCTCCGGCGTCTCGGGCGCGGACGCTTCCGGGGGCGGCAGCTCCGGGAGCTGAGGCTGTTCCGGGATTTGGCCATCCGCCGGGGACTCAGGTGTTTCTGGAGATTCGGGCTGTACCGGTGCCGAAGGCGTCTCCGGCGCTTGCGGCTGCTCCGGGGCCGGAGCGGCCGGGACCGTAATTTGAATCTCAGAGGCAGGGCGGTTTCTCAAAGAAGCCTTTCCCGAAGTGGAGCCTCCGGCGCTGTAGATCAGCCAAAGGTCGTTCATCTGCTTGGCGGTATTGGGGTCCTGGGTTACCTGGCCGCAGAAATCCCCGAAGCCCATGCCCGTCTGGTCCTTGGCCTGGCGGAGCCCTTCCAATTGCTTCGCCGCCTCCAGGGCCGCCTGTTGGTCCGGCGGCACCGGAAGGCCCGCCTTATCCGCCTCCAGCAGCTGCTTCATGCCCGCCGCCTTGGCCTTGGCCTCGGCGCTGCCCGCGCCCTGGGCCTCCAGCATTTTCTGGAGGAAAGTCTCCGTATCCTCCGCCGCGTATGCGCCGTGGACATTTTTCACCTTCTCCACCAGCCCCCGGCTGTTGGTGGCGACGCTGCCGCCGCCCACATGTACGCCGCCCAGGGCGCTCTCTAAGCGAAGGAGGCTTCCCTCCATGTCCGCCGCCAGGCTGATGACGCTCCGCAGGTCATAGGTTCCCTGCTCCAGGCCGTACAAAGCCGTCTCCAGCTCCGTCAGCTGAGCCTGGAGGGTAACGGCGGCGTCGGTCATCTCGTTGAGGACGGCCTTGGAGTCCGTCACCGTCTGGCTGAGAATCTGGACGCGCTGCTCCACCGGGGCCAGGATGTCCGCCAGGTTGCCCAGATCCGCCCGGAGGCGGTCCGTACCTTCATAGAGCGCGCCCTTGCCGCCGGAGAAGGTGCCCCGGGCCGCGTTCAGCTGGTCCAGACCCTTGGCGGAGGCGTAGAGGCCGTTCTGGATGTCCGCCAGGGCGTCCAGCAGCTCGTCGAGACTGCCGGAAAGAGCCCGGTAGTCCTCTTCCAGATCGTCCTTCCGCTCACTGAGCTTGGCGATTTCCTCCAGCTGGGCCAGGGTGGCGGGCATCATCAGCACCGTCAGGCCGCCGAAGGAAAAGTCGTTGCTGCCCACCCGGATGGTGAAGTGCTGCTCCTCTCCGGGAAGGCAGAGGAAGAGGACGGTCCGCAGGTTGCCCACCAGCTGGACCTGGGCCCCGGGGGCCTCCAGAGAGAGGATGTCGTCCTGGTTGAACAGGGCCGTGGCCGCCAGGGTGTAATTGTACCGGGCGTAGTCGCCGGCATTCTCGTTGGGCACGATGTCCAGGAAAATCTCCACCACGCCCTGCTTTCCCGCCAGGTCCTCCGCCTTGGCGGGGACGCCGTTCAAGGTATAGCGCAGGGAAATGCGCCAGGGCAGGTCCTCAAAAGGCTTCTTCGTCTTGCCCTCGAAGTAGAAGTGGTCCGGCGCACCGTCCGTGAAGCGGAAGGAGGTGCTTCCCCCCTCCCCGCTCACCGGCTCCGTGCTGTCGGTGAGGTTCACCACCTCGTCGTATACGCCGTAGTCCGTCAGGCGGTCTTTTCCGTTCATGGCACAGCTTTTTACCACGCTGCCCTCCAGCAGGTTGCCGTAGTAGTCCAGCGTGGCGTAATACGCCTCGTCATACGTGGGGGCCACGCCGTCGCCGATGGCCTCCGCCGCTACGGCGGGCACGCTCAGCGTCACCGTCAGCACCGCCGCCAGCGTCAGGGCGGAAAGGCGTTTCCTCATGGTTTTCCAGGTCATAATGATCCCTCCGAATAATCAACTTTTGTTAAATATAAGATTTGTGTTGACTTATTGACTTGAGTTGATTATAGTAAAAGCAGGAAATCTGGTCAATAGACAAAAGCGGGCAAGTGTCTAGCTTGCCGGAAGGAGGACCCTTATGCTGAAAAACCCCGAAGACCGCCGGGCCCGGCGGTCCCGCAAATTATTAAAGGAGAGCCTTCTGGAGCTGATGAAGCGGAAGAGCTTCTCCGACATCTCCGTCCGGGACGTCACCGACGCGGCGGACATGAACCGGGCCACCTTTTATCTCCACTACTCCGGCACCGCAGAGCTGCTGCAAAGCGTGGAGGAGGACCTGCTGTCGGAGCTCCAGGCCCTGGTGGATTCCCACATGCAGGAGACCTTTGCCGTGGGCAGCGTGGCCCCGGTATTCGAGCCGGTGCTGGACTTCGCCGTGGAGCACCGGGAGATCTGCGCGGTTTTGTTTGCCAGCAGCGAGGCCAGCGGCTTTTTCCAGTCCATCCAGCGGCTGGTCCACGAGAACGGCGCGCCCCTGGTCCGGACTTGGTTCCAGCCGGAGGACCCCCGGCTGACGGACTACCTCTTGAACTTCCTGGCCTGGGGCTTCATCGGCCTTTTGGCCGAATGGTTTGAGAAGGACATGGCCCTGCCCAAGGCGGAGCTCCTGGCCGCCGCCCAGCGCATGGCGGACAGCGCCGCCGCCGGGCTGTTCCCCCGGGAGGAAAGGAGGACCTCATGACCGCTTTTTCCGCCAGAGAGGCGATAAAGGCCGCCGCCCTCCGCCTGCTGGAGGAGCGCCCCCTCCGGGAGATCACCGTCAAGGACATTGTCCAGGAGTGCGGCGTCAACCGGAACACCTTTTATTATCACTTCCGGGACATCCCCGCTCTGCTGGAAGATCTCATCACGGACCAGGCGGACCGCATCATCGCCGCCCAGGGCCCGGCCCTGTCCCTGGCGGACTGCCTGGAGACCGCCGCCCGCTTCGCCCTGGACCACCGGCAGGCGGTGCTGCACATCAACCAGTCGGCCCATCGGGACCTGTTTGAGCTGTGTCTGATGGACGTGTGCCGCCGGGTGGTGGAGGACTACGCTGCCGCGGCCGCCGGCGGCGTCCCCATCCCGGCGGAGGACCGGGCGGTCATCATTCGCTTCTACCAGTGCGAGTGCTTCGGTCAGATCATGGCCTGGCTCAACGACGGGATGCGCTATGACCTGGGAAAGCAGTTCCGCCGCCTCTGCCAGTTGGGCGAAGGCATGACGGAACGGATGCTGAAGCGGGCCATGGAGGCGGATACATAATAAAAGAGAGAGGACGTGCCGTCCTCTCTCTTTTTTATAAGTCTTTACTTTTTCCCTTTTTTCTCAGGCAGGAACACCATCACGGCCCCAATAACGCCAAGCGCCGCAAACACATGCTGCCAGCTGATACTCAAATCGAAAAAGTATCTCCACCCATCCCCTAGAGCGCCGAGCATCAGCGTGATGCTGAGCAGAATCAGGGCGATTCCTCTCCATTGGTTTTTCACTTGTTCCTCCTATTCCGGTCTTGGCGGAATCAAAACAAGGTAATCTGGCTGGTCTCCGCCATCCCCGCGAAGGCTCCCAGGGCCTTCAACTGCTCAATATGGGTCTTCGAAAGCTTATTGCAGCACAGGGCGAACTCCTCAATGGAGATGAAGTCCTTCCCCTTCCGCTTCTCCACCGTGTCCAGGGCCGCCGCCTCTCCCAAGCCGTGAACCGTGGTGAAGGGCGGCAGGAGCCCGCCGTCCGTAATCACGAACTTCGTGGCGTCGGAGCGGTAGATGTCGATGGTATCAAAGTGGAAGCCCCGGAGGTAGAATTCGTAGCAGACCTCCAGCGTGGTCAGCAGGTTCTGCTCCACCGCCGTGGCGTCCTTGTTGTTCTCAATTTCCCGGATTTTCTTCTTCACCGCCTCTTTTCCGGCGCAGCAAAACTCCGCGTCAAAGGCTTTCGCCCGGACAGAGAAAAAGGTGGCGTAGAAGGCCAGGGGCTCATGGACCTTGTACCAGGCGATGCGGAAGGCCATCATGACGTAGGCCACGGCGTGGGCCTTGGGGAAGAGATAGCCGATTTTCGCCAGGGAATCAATGTACCACTCCGGTACGTCGTGCTCCCGCATGGCCTCCTCCCAGCCGGGCTCAAAGCCCCCCTTTTTCACCTTCCCCTTTCGGACGGACTCCATGATCTTAAAGCTCATCTTGGGGTCCAGCCCCTTGGAAATCAGGTAGAGCATAATGTCGTCCCGGCAGCCCACCGTCTCCAGAACCGTTGCCGTCTTGCTGACGATCAGCTCCCGGGCGTTGCCCAGCCACACGTCGGTGCCGTGGGAGAAGCCGGAGAGGCGCACCAGAGTGTTGAAGTCCTTGGGCTGGGTGTCTATAAGCATCTGCCGGGTGAAGCGGGTGTTGAACTCCGGGATGGCCACCGCCCCGGTGGGGCCCAGGATTTCGTCGTTCTCATAGCCCAGGACCTTGCTGGAAATAAAGATAGACATGGTGTCCGGGTCGTCCAGGGGGATTTTTTGCGGGTCCACCCCGGTGAGATCCTGCATCATGCGGACCATGGTGGGGTCATCGTGTCCCAGCATGTCCAGCTTTAAGAGGTTCGCCTCCATGGAGTGGTATTCAAAATGGGTGGTGATGGTGTCGGAATCGTCGGCGTCCGCCGGGTGCTGGACCGGGCAGAAATCCTCCATGCTCTTGTCCGCCGGGACCACCACCAGCCCCCCCGGATGCTGCCCGGTGGTCCGCCGGACCCCCACGCAGCCCAGGGTCAGCCGGTTTTCCTCCGCCCGGCCCACGGTCATCTGGTTTTCCTCCAGATACTTTTTCACAAAGCCGTAGGCGGTTTTCTCCGCCAGCGTCCCGATGGTCCCCGCCCGGAACACCTGGGTTTCGCCGAACATCTCAATGGCGTGGCGGTGGGCCCGGGCCTGATACTCGCCGGAGAAGTTCAGGTCGATATCCGGCACCTTGCCGCCGCCAAAGCCCAGGAAGGTTTCGAAGGGAATGTCGAAGCCGTCCTTTTCATACTTGGTCCCGCATTTCGGGCACGCCTTGTCCGGCATGTCCGCGCCGCAGCCATAGGACCCGTCCTGGATGAATTCGCTGTTTTTGCACTTCGGGCAGCGGTAGTGGGGCGGCAGGGAGTTGACCTCCGTGATGCCGGACATATAGGCCGCCAAAGACGAGCCCACGGAGCCCCGGGAGCCCACCAGATAGCCGTTTTCCAGGGAACGCTGGACTAATTTCTGTGCGGACATGTAGACCACGTCGTATTTTCCCAAAATGCCGCCCAGCTCCACGTTCAGCCGCTCCACAATGAGCTGGGGCGGGTCCTCGCCGTAGAGGCGGTGGACCTTCTCCCAGACCAGGCGGTTCAAATCCTCCTCGGAGTTTTCCAGCTTCGGCGGAAACAGCTCCTTGGGCAGCAGCTCGAATTGCTCGATCTGGTCCGCCACCAGGCGGGTATTGGCCACCACCACCTCATAGGCCTTTTTCTCCCCCAGGTAGGAGAACTCTTTTAGCATCTCATCGGTGGTTTTGAAGTAAATGGGCAGGGCCTCGTTGGCATCGGGGAACTTTTTCGAGGCCAGGAGGATGTGCCGGAACACCTCGTCCTCCGGCTCCCGGAAATGCACGTCGCCGGTGGCGCAGACGGGCTTCCCTAACTCCTCCCCCAGGCGTACAATAACCCGGTTGAATTCCCGCAGGTCCTCCTCGTCCCGGGCGTCGCCGTTGCGGAGCATAAAGGCGTTGTTGCACAGGGGCTGGATTTCCAGGTAGTCGTAGAAGGAGGCGATGCGCTTCAGCTCCTCCCAGTCCTTGTGGTCCTTCACCGCCTGGAACAGCTCTCCCGCCTCGCAGGCCGCGCCCACGATCACGCCCTCCCGGTGCTCCTTCAGCAGGCTCTTGGGAATGGTGGGCACCCGCTTGAAGTATTTCAGGTTGGAGGCGGAAATCATCTGGTAGAGGTTTTTCAGCCCCGTCTTGTTCCGGGCCAGGAGGATGATATGCTTTGGAAAGCGGTTGGACTTGTTCCCCAGGGGCCGCAGCTTCTCCATCTCGCCGTTGACGGCCTGGAGGGTGTGAATCCCCTTTTCATGGAGCATTTTCCAAAAGGGAATCAGCATATAGCCCACCGTGGCCGCGTCGTCGCTGGCCCGGTGGTGGTTGAAGGCGGGCAGGTCCAGATGCTCCGCCACGATGTCCAGCTTGTACTTCCCCAGGCCCGGCAGCAGGTTCTGGGCCAGAATCAGGGAGTCGATATAGGTGGGATGGAAATCCAGGCCCGCCTCGGCGCAGCCCTTGCGGATGAAGCCGATGTCAAACTCCGCGTTGTGGGCCGCCAGGGGCCGCCCGTTTACAAATTTCAGGAAATCCGCCAGAGCCTGGGCGGGCTTGGGTGCGTCCTTGAGCATCTCGTCGGTGATGCCCGTAAGGCCGATGATCTCCGGCGTCAGCCGCCTTCCCGGGTTCACGAAGGTCTGGAACCGCTCGGCGATCTCGCCGTCCTGCAGCACCACCGCACCGATCTCCGTAATGGCCTCCCGGTCCACCCGGAGGCCTGTAGTCTCGATGTCGAAGCAGACGATTTCCCCGTCCAGGGGAATGTCCTGGGGGCCGTGGACGGCGATGCGGTCGTCCACGTTGTTGATGAAATAGCCCTCCACGCCATAGAGGACCTTGATTTTATTTCCGGCGGCGTGCCACGCCTCCGGGAAGGACTGGGCCACGCCGTGGTCCGTGATGGCAATGGCGGGGTGGCCCCAGCGGATGGCCTCCTGGATGACCTCCTTGGTGTCGGTGAGGGCGTCCATGTTGCTCATCCGGGTGTGGAGGTGGAGCTCCACCCGCTTCACCGGGGCGGCGTCCATCCGTTCCTCGTGGTCCGTCACGTTGATGTGCTGGGGGTTCAATTGGATGTCCTTGCCGTCCCAGGTGGGCTCCATCTTTCCCTGGACCACCAGCCACATGCCGGGCTTCACCGCCCCCTCCAGGGCCTGGGCCTCCCTGGCCCCCAGGTTCTTCTGGACGGTAACGGAGCCGGTGCCGTCGGTCATGTCAAAGCTCAGCCGCCACATGCCCGGCCTCCGGGTCTCCCGGCACTCGAAGGAGAAGACCTTTCCGGAGACCGTGGCCGTGCCCATCTTCACGTTCAGCGCCGACATGGGGCCGGGCCGGGCCTTGATGGGATTGCCCATGAGAATTTTGCCCGTCTTCTTGGGAGCCGCCTTGGCTCCGCCGCCGCTCTGGGAAACCGGGCTGGGCGCCGGAGGCGGCGGAGCCGCGCAGGTGACGTGCAGCGCCACTTTTTGAAAGCCGTAGACCGCCCGCAGCGTCTCCTCCAGGCTTTGCACGCCCCCCTGGTCCAGGGGGCTTTTCACCGTCATATCCAGATCTATGGACCGCTCCCCCTGGTCGATGCGGCCATGGGTCAGCTCCGCCCCGGTCAGCCGGAGACGGAGCTCAGGAGACGCCGACAGCTCGGCGAAAAATTCAAAAAATGGAATGTTTCTCGACATGGCGTCCTCTCTTGTGCATTTCAATCTCAGGCCTTAGAGCCTCCCGATCTCCTCCATCAGCGCGTCCACCAGCCGCTCCTGGGGAACCTTGTACAAAATTTCCCCCTTGCGGAACAGCAGCCCCTCGCCCTTGCCCCCGGCGATGCCGATGTCGGCGGCGGAGGCCTCCCCGGGGCCGTTGACGGCGCAGCCCATCACCGCCACGGTGATGTTCTTTTCGCAGTCCGCCAGCCGCCGCTCCACCTCCTCGGCAATGGGGATCAGATCAATCCGGGTCCGGCCGCAGGTGGGGCAGGCAATCAGGTTCACGCCGGTTTTGCGCAGCCCCGCCGCCTTCAAAATCTTCTTGGCGGCGTAAATCTCCTCCACCGGGTCGGCGGTCAGGGTCACCCGAATGGTGTCCCCCACCCCCAGGCAGAGGAGGCCGCCGATGCCCATGGCGGACTTCACCATCCCCATGGAGGGGGTGCCCGCCTCGGTAACCCCCAGGTGGAGGGGATAGTTCGTCTGTTCACTGAGGGCTAAGTACGCCGCCATGGTCAGCGGCACGTCGGAGCACTTGACGGAAAAGCAGATGTCGTCAAAATCGAAGCGGTTCAGCA
Source organism: uncultured Oscillibacter sp. (assembly GCF_950073225.1). Classification (NCBI taxonomy): domain Bacteria; kingdom Bacillati; phylum Bacillota; class Clostridia; order Eubacteriales; family Oscillospiraceae; genus Oscillibacter; species uncultured Oscillibacter sp. Next base: position 47,777 of record NZ_CATMPS010000007.1, on the reverse strand, counting down.
GCCGGGCCTGTCCCAGGGCGCTTTCCACCAGGGCCCCGGCGGTGACGCCGCCGTGCCTGGCCCGGAGCTCCTTCTCCAAAGAGCCGCCGTTGACCCCCACCCGAATGGGGATGCCCCGGAGGCGGCAGGCGTCCGCCACGGCCTTGACCTTCTCTTCCCCGCCGATGTTGCCGGGGTTGATGCGGATGGCGTCGATTCCCCGCTCCGCGCAGGCGAGGGCAAGTTTGTAGTTGAAGTGAATATCGGCAATCAGGGGAATGGAAATCCGCTCCTTGATTTTGTCCACGGCCTCCGCCGCCGCCTGGTCGGGAACGGCCACCCGGATGATCTCACACCCGGCGGCCTCCAGGGCCTTGATCTGGGCCACGGTAGCCGCCACATCATCGGTTTTCGTGTTGCACATAGATTGGATGGACACCGGCGCGCCGCCGCCCACCGGAACCTTCCCCACCATCAGGCGTTTCGTCATATCAGGAACCTCCCCGCATAAAGAGCTGCCCAACGTCCTTCAAGGTCACCAGCAGCATCACGCCCATCAGCAAAATAAAACACGCCGCGTTCATCGCCGCCTGATACTTCTCCGGCACCTTCCGCTTGAACAGTCCCAGGGACAGCGCGTCGACCGCCAGGAAGAAGATGCGTCCCCCGTCCAGGGCCGGAATGGGCAGCAAATTCATCACCGCCAGATTGATGGCGATGAGGGCCCCGAAGAAGGCGATGTTCTCAACGGCGTCTATAGCCGTCTTGGAGGCGTTTCCCACCTCCGTCATGGTGGAGACGATGCCCACCGGGCCGCTGACCTCCGAGAGGCCCACGCTGCCCCGGAACAGCTGAATCAGGCTGAACCATACCTGCTGGACAAAGTCCAGGGTCTGGTAACCGATAAATTTCACTGTGTTGAAGAAGGTCGCCGGAACCCGGGCGGCCCCCACCATCAGGCCGAACCGCCCCTCCTGACCGTCGTAGGTCCCCCGGTACAGGGGCAGGTCCTTCAAGACCACCTTCTCCCCGTCCCGGATGACTTCCATGTCGACGCCCTTCCCGTCGTTGAACTGGAGGAACAGCGACGCGTCTCCCCGGAGGTAGGTCCGCCAGCCGTCGATTTTATAGAAGATATCACCCTCCATCAGGCCGTCCTCCCCTTCCAGGGGGAAGCCCTCGGAGAACCCGGCCACCTGGTCCACGTAAAAGCCGGAAGCCGTGGCGAAGATGCAGGCAATCACGGCGATCCCCGCCAGCAGGTTCATAAAGGACCCGGCGGCCAGAATCACAAGCTTTTTCCAAAAGCCCTGACGGGTGAAGCTCCGCTCGTCCCCGGTGTCCCCGTCCTCCCCCTCCAGGGCGCAGAAGCCGCCGATGGGAAGAAGCCGGAGGGAATACCGGGTCTCTCCCGTCTCCCGGTGCCACAGCAGCGGGCCCATGCCGATGGAAAACTCATTGACCCGCACGCCGCAGAGCCGGGCCGCCAGAAAGTGGCCCAGCTCATGAATGGCGACCAGAAAGCCGAAGATAAAAATACCTGCCAGAACATAGACAAAGCTCATAAAGATACTGCCCCTTACCTTGAAACGTTTTTCAAAACCTCACGCCGGGCCGCGGCGTCCGCCTCCAGAATATCCGGGAGGCTGGGCTTGTGCACCACGGGCAGCTCCGTCATGGCCCGGGCGGTGAGATCAAAGATGTCCCGGAAGCCGATCCGGTCCTCCAGGAACAGCCGCACCGCCTCCTCGTTGGCGGCGTTCAGCACGGCGCAGGCGGTGCCTCCCTTGGCCGCCGCCACCTCCGCAAGCCGGAGGCACGGGAAGGTCCCCCGGTCCGGCTCCTCGAAGGTCAGCGGCGGGCAGCTCAAAAGGTTCAGCGGCTCCGCCGCCGACTCCGCCCGCTGGGGATAGGTCATGGCATAGCGGATGGGCAGGCGCATATCCGGCGTCCCCAGCTGAGCAAGCAAAGCCCCGTCCCGGAACTCCACCAGGGAGTGGACGATGCTCTGGCGGTGGATGGCTACCTTCACCCGCGTCAGGGGGAGGCGGTAGAGGCGCATGGCCTCGATAACCTCCAGCCCCTTGTTCATCAGCGTGGCGCAGTCCACGGTGATTTTGGGGCCCATCTTCCAGTTGGGGTGAACCAGCGCGTCCGCCCGGGTTTTCTTCGCCACTTCCTCCTTGCCCATCCCGTAGAAGGGCCCGCCGGAGCAGGTCAGAATCACCTGCCGGATCTCCCCCCGGTCCAGGCAGCCCTGGACGCACTGGAAAATGGCGGAGTGCTCCGAGTCCACGGGGACGATCTCCGCCCCCCGCCTCTCCGCCGCCTCCATCACCAGCTCCCCGGCGCAGACCAGCGTCTCTTTGTTGGCCAGGGCGATGCGCTTGCCCTCCCGGATGGCGGCGAGGGTGGGCTTGAGGCCCACCATGCCCACCACGGCGGTGACCACCGTGTCCACTCCCGGCAGCGTCGCCGCCGTGGAGAGGGCGGAGACGCCGCCGTGGACGCGGGTCTTCGTGTCCGCCAGGCGGACTTTTAAGTCCCTTGCCGCCGCCTCGTCGGTCATGATCACCTGCCGGGGCCGGAACTTCCGGGCCTGTTCCTCCGCCAGCGCCACATTGTTGTGGGCGGTGATGGCGGCCACCGTCAGCCCCAGCTGCTCCGCCACCTCCAGGGTCTGCCGCCCGATGGAGCCGGTGGAGCCTAAGATTGATATCGTCTTTGTCATCTCTACATCTCTATTCTATTACAGAAAGCTGAAAATAATCTCTAACACCGGGGCCACGAACAGCACGCTGTCAAACCGGTCCAGCACGCCGCCGTGGGCCAGGAACAAATGCCCGTAGTCCTTGATCCCAAATTCCCGCTTGATGAGGGAGAAGCTCAAATCCCCGACCTGGGCGACAACACCGCAGAACAGGGCCAGCGCCGCCATGGGCCCGTATCCAATGAGGGAACCGCCGAAGAAGCGGTCCATGACCCAAACAAACAGCAGGCCGCAAGCCATATTTCCCGCCAGGCCCCCGATGGACCCTTCAATGGTTTTCTTGGGGCTGACCTTAGGGGCCAGCTTGTGCTTCCCCAGGGTAAGCCCGGCGAAGAAGGCGAAGGTGTCACAGGCGAAGCTCAAGATGAAGGGCAGGAGGAGATAGGCCCGGTGAATGCCGGAGGCCTCCAGACGGAGGAAGGACGCGAAGGACCAGCCGATGGCAATGCTTCCGAAAAGCCCCGCCATGATCTGGTTGAATTTGACTTTTCCGCCCTTGAAAATGGCGTAGCCGAAAAACACCAGGGCTTCCAGCAAAAACAGCATGGGCGCATGGGCGGGGCGATCATAATACCACTCCACCGTAAAGACTGCGGTGATGACGCTCAAGGCCACCATCCCGCTTTCTTTCACGCCGCTGACACAACGCTGGAGTTCCATGGCCCCGATACCCGCCAGAAGATGCAGTGCGACCAGCATCGCAAATGGAGGTGCGGCCAGGACCACATAGAGAAGCGCCGGGATACCCACCACGGCCACCAGAATCCTCGATTTCATGGGGCTTCCTCCCTTCTCCCTACTTCACGCCGCCGAACCGCCGGTCCCGGGCGTGATAGGCCGCGATGGCCCGGTCGATCTCCTTCTCGTCGAAGTCCGGCCAGAGGGTGTCCGTGTAGTAAAACTCCGCATAGGCGCACTGCCACAGCAAAAAGTTGCTCAGCCGCTGCTCCCCGCTGGGGCGGATGATCAGCTCCGGGTCCGGGATGCCCCGGGAGTCCAGATAGCCGGAAAAGACCGCCTCTTCCAGCTCCTCCGGTTTCTTTACCCCGGCGACGCAGTCGGCGGCGAAGCGCCGCGCCGCCCGGAGAATCTCGTCCCGCCCGCCGTAATTGAGGCAGACGTTGGCCTGGAAATCGTCCTTGGAAAGGTGCTCCGTAATCTCGTCCGTCTCCCGGGCCAGGGTCCGCAGCTCCGGGGCGATGGGAGTCATGTCCCCGAAGAAGTGGAGCCGGATGTGGTCCCGCTCCATGGTGTCCACTGCCTCCAGAAGGTACTTCTTCAAAAGCGCCATGATGGCGGAAACCTCCGTCTCGGAGCGCTTCCAGTTCTCCGTGGAGAAGGCGTAGACCGTCAGGTACTTCACGCCGATATCCTTGCAGTAGGTGGCGATTTTCCGGAAAGTCTCCGCTCCCGCCTTGTGCCCCGCCGTCCGGGGAAGGCCCCGTCTCGTGGCCCAGCGGCCGTTGCCGTCCATGATGATCGCAATGTGGCGGGGCGGGGCCGGCAGATTCCCGCCGGTTTCCCCCCGCGCCGCTCCATTAGCGCGGGGCGGCGCCAGCCGCCCCGTTTCGTTCTTGTTTTCCGCCATCAGACCGCCATCAGTTCCTTTTCCTTCTTCGCCAGCAGCTCGTCCAGCTTCTTGCAGCTCTCGTCGGTGAGCTTCTGGAAGTCCTTTTCCACCTGCTTCAGCTCGTCCTCGGTGATCTCGGACTTTTTCTCCTGCTTTTTAAAGTTGTCCATGGCGTCCCGGCGGATGTTCCGCACCGCCACCTTGCCGCTCTCGGCGTATTTGCGGATCTGCTTTACCAGCTCTTTCCGGCGCTCCTCGGTAAGCTGAGGGAAGGCCAGGCGCAGGGCCTTGCCGTCGTTCTGGGGGTTGATCCCCAGGTCGGAGTTCTGAATGGCTTTTTCAATCAGTTTCAGGGCGGAGCCGTCCCAGGGGGAGATCAGCAGGGTCCGGGGGTCCGGGGAGGAGATGGCGGCAATCTGCTGAATGGGGGTGGGGCTGCCGTAGTAGTCCACCAGAATCCGGTCCAGCACGGAGGCGTTGGCCCGGCCCGCCCGGACAGAGGCGAAGTCCGCCGCCACGGAGTCGATGCTCTTTTTCATCTTGTCCTCGTATACCTTGTATTCGTCCTTTAACATAATGGAGACGCTCCTTTCAATTGTTCAAATCCGGCGTATGCTTCCGGTCATTCTTTTACAATCGTGCCCACCTTCTCGCCGCAGACGGCCCGGAGGATGTTCTCCGGGTCTTTCAAGGCGAAGAGCAGCACGGGAATGTGGTTGTCCATGGAGAGGGACGTGGCCGTGGTGTCCATCACCATCAGGTGCTGGGCCAGCACGTCGTCGTAGCTGATGGTGTCGTATTTCACCGCGCCGGGGTCCTTCACCGGGTCGGCGGAGTACACGCCGTCCACGTTTTTCGCCAGCAGGATGACCTCCGCGCCGATTTCGGCGGCCCGGAGGACGGCGGCGGTGTCCGTGGAAAAGAAGGGGTTGCCGGTGCCGCAGCCGAAGATCACCACCCTCCCCTTTTCCAAATGCCGGATGGCCCGGGAGCGGATGTAGGGCTCGGCGATGGGCCGCATCTCGATGGCCGTCTGCACCCGGACGGGAATGCCCTTTTGCTCGCAGACGTCGGCCACGGCCAGGCAGTTCATCACAGTGGCCAGCATGCCCATGTGATCCGCCCGGGTCCGCTCCATGCGGCCTCCGCCGTCCTTGGCGCCCCGCCAGAAGTTGCCGCCGCCCACCACCAGGCCCACCTGAACGCCCAGGTTCAGGCATTCCTTCACCACGTCGCAGACCCGGCCAATCATCTGGAAGTCCAATCCGGCGTGCTTGTCTCCGGCCAGGGCCTCGCCGCTGATTTTCAGCAGCACCCGCCGGTATACAGGTTTTGTCATCGTGTGACCTCCCTTTTCCGAATATGCCGTTCTTCTGGGTTTTACAGCGGTTACTATTTTAACGTATTTTTCCGGTTTTGCATAGGGGGTAGACGAGATTTTTCGAAAAAAAGCCGAAAAGCCCCTTGCACCTCCGCCCTCGTTTGGAATACAATATTACTTCCGAACGGAAAGGCCGGAAGTAATATGTGCCATGTTTTGCGGTTGCCGCTGTTTACAGTGGCGAGCAAAACGGCTTGAATCAAATTTATTATTTCCGAGCTTTAAGCTCGGAAATAATAAAGCGCCCCGGCCCTTTTGCCGGGGCGAAAGGAGCGTTGCTATGATTTTTGACGGACATTCCGATCTTCTCTACGACGTGACCCGCCGCCGCCTGGCGGGGGAATCCCGTGTATTGGAACGGCGCCACCTGGACCGCCTCTGCCGGGGCGGCATCGAGGGCCTGGTCCTGGCCCTCTGGTACGGCCGGGGGCAGGGCCAAACCTTCTGGGAGGGTGTCCCCGGGGCGGAGCGCGCCGCCCACCGGCTGGAGGTGATGCTCTCCTGCGCCCAGGCGGAATTCGCCGAGTGCCCCTGGCTGGCGGTGGTCCGCACCGCGGCGGAGGCGGAGGCCGCCCGGGCGGAGGGAAAGCTGTACGCCTTCCTGGCCATTGAGGGCATGGAGGGCCTGGAGGGCCCGGAGGAGCTGGACCGGCTGGCCTCCCTGGGCCTCCGGCTGGGGATGCTCACCTGGAACGAGGAAAACCGCTTCGCCGCCGGGGCCGCCCAGGACCCCGCCAAGGGGCTGACGGACCTGGGCCGCCGGGCCCTCCGGCGGATGGAGGACCTGGGGATTCTTATAGACGTCTCCCATCTGAACGAGGGCGGATTCCGGGAGGTCCTGCGGCTGGCCCGCGGCCCGGTCATCGCCTCCCACTCCAACTGCCGCGCGCTTTGCGACGTGCCCCGGAACCTTACCGACGAACAGCTCCGGGCCATCCGGGACAGCGGCGGCGTGGTGGGCGTGAACGCCTATAACAACTTCGTTCACCAGGACCCGGAACGGCAAACGGCGGAAACGCTGGCCCTCCACGCCGCCCGCATGGCGGAGGTCATGGGCGTGGAGCATGTGGCCTGCGGCTTCGATTTCTGCGAGTTCATGGGCTCCCCCGGCAACGAGGCGGCCCGGGGACTGGAGGACTGCGGGCACGCCGGGGCCTTCCTGGACTGCCTGGAGCGCCTGGGCATGTCCCCGAAGGAGCGGGAGCTGGTAGCCCGGGGAAATTTTCTGCGGATTTTGGGCAAAGCGGGAAAGTAGGCATTGAATTTCTCCGCCGGATTTACTATACTGGACACTGAAAAAGAAAGGAGGCCGATCCTGATGTATTCCTGCAATCAACTGCTTCAAGCCCTGGAAGCGGGCCAGTGCGACGCCCCCCTCGCCGCCGTCTACACCGCCGGGGGGCTGACCCAGGCCCGGGCCCGGGCCCTGCACGTCACCCAGGCCCTGGCGGACGCCTTCGCCCCCAAGGGCGCCGCCGCCCTCTTCAGCGGCCCCGGCCGCACGGAGCTGGGGGGCAACCACACGGACCACCAGCGGGGCCACGTCCTCTGCGCCAGCGTGGACATGGACATGATGGCCTGCGCCGCCCCCAACGGGCAAAACGTCATCCGGGTCCAGTCCGAGGGCTACCCCACCCTGGAGGTGGACCTCAGCGACCTCAGCCCCCGGCCCGAGGAGGCCAACTCCTCCGCCGCCCTGGTCCGGGGCGTGGCGGCGGGCATCGCCCAGCGGGGCTATGCGGTGGGCGGCTTTGACGCCTGCGCCGTGTCCAACGTCCTCTCCGGCTCCGGCCTCTCCTCCTCCGCCGCCTATGAAATCCTCATCGGCAACATCATCAACCACTTTTTCTGCGAAGGGAAGCTGGACGCCATCGAGCTGGCGAAAATCGGCCAGTACGCCGAAAACGTCCACTTCGGCAAGCTCAGCGGCTTGATGGACCAAATGGGCTCCTCCGTGGGCGGCGCGGTGGCCATCGACTTCGGCGATCCCGCCGACCCGGTGGTCCGGCCCATCTCCTACGACTTCGCCGCCTCCGGCCACGCTCTTTGCATCGTGGACACCGGCTCCGACCACAGCGCCAAGCACCTGACGGAGGACTATTCCAACATTACCCGGGAAATGCGCTCCGTGGCGGTCCATTTCAGCAAGCAGCTCCTCCGGGAGGTTCCAGAGGCGGACTTCCGGGCGGCCATCCCCGCCCTGCGGCGGGAGTGCGGCGACCGGGCCGTCCTCCGGGCCCTTCACTTCTACGATGACGACCGCCGGGCCGTCCAGGAGGCGGACGCCCTGGAGCAGGGGAATTTCGCGGCCTTTCTGGCCCTGGTAAACGCCTCCGGCGTGTCCTCCTCCCTGCACCTTCAAAACACCTGGTCCACGGCGGACCCCCGGCAGCAGGCCATCCCCCTGGCCCTGGCCTTCGGCCGGGAGCTGCTGGAGGGAACCGGGTCCATCCGGGTCCACGGCGGCGGCTTCGCCGGGACGATTCAGGCCTTTGTCCCCCTGGAAAAGCTGGACGCCTTCCGTTCCGGCATGGAGGCCCTGCTGGGCCCCGGCATGTGCCATGTGCTCCGGGTCCGGCCCCAGGGCGGCTGCGTGGTGGTGGCCTGACGGTTTACAAAAGGCTTTTGTAAAGGCAGAAAGGAAGCAAAATCATGGTAAACGAAGCGATTGCCAAGCTGGCGGACTACGCGGAACACGCCGGCCTTATCGCCGCATATGAGCGCACCTGGGCCATCAACACCATCCTGGATGTGTTAAAGCTGGACAGCTATACGGAACCGGAGCATACCTGGGACCCAGCCGGCATAGAACTGGCCCCCGTGCTGGAGGAGCTGCTGGACGACGCCCACGCGCGGGGCGTGCTGGCGGAAAACTCCGTGGTCTACCGGGATCTCTTCGACACGGAAATCATGGGACGCCTCACCCCCCGCCCCGCCCAGGTGATCGAGATGTTCCAGACCCTGTGCGCCCGGGACCCCAAGGCCGCCACGGACTGGTATTACACATTCAGCCAGGACACCAACTACATCCGCCGGGACCGCATCGCCAGGGACATGCAGTGGAAGGCCCCCACGGAGTACGGGGACCTGGACATCACCATCAACCTCTCCAAGCCGGAGAAGGACCCCAAGGCCATCGCCGCCGCCCGGGACCTCCCCGCCTCCAACTACCCCCGCTGCCAGCTCTGCGCGGAAAACGAGGGCTACGCGGGCCGGGTGAACCACCCCGCAAGGCAGAACCACCGGGTGGTCCCCATCACCATCAACGGCTCTCCCTGGTTTTTGCAGTACTCCCCTTATGTCTATTACAACGAGCACTGCATCTGCTTCAATCAGATTCATACCCCCATGAAGATCGACCGGGCCTGTTTCGGCAAGCTCCTGGATTTCGTCCGCCAGTTCCCCCACTACTTTGTGGGCTCCAACGCGGATCTTCCCATCGTGGGCGGCTCCATTCTGGCCCACGACCACTTCCAGGGCGGACGGTACACCTTCGCCATGGAGACGGCCCCTGTGGAGACTTCCTTTACCTTCCCCGGCTTTGAGGACGTGGAGGCGGGCATCGTAAAGTGGCCCATGTCCGTCATTCGAATTTCCTCCGAAGACCCGGACAGGCTTATCGCCCTGGCGGACAAGATCCTGGGCAAGTGGCGGGCCTACACCGACGAGGCGGCGGTCATCCTCGCCGAGACGGACGGCGTGCCCCACAACACCATCACGCCCATCGCCCGGCGGCGGGGAGAAAAGTTCGAGCTGGACCTGGTGCTGCGGAACAACCTGACCACCGAGCAGTACCCCCTGGGCCTCTATCACCCCCACGACGAGCTTCACCACATCAAAAAAGAGAACATCGGCCTCATTGAGGTCATGGGCCTGGCGGTGCTCCCCGCCCGGCTGAAGGAGGAGCTGGCGGCGGTGGCAGACGGCCTCGTCCATGGCCGGGACCTCCGTGCGGATGAGAGAACCGCCAAACACGCCGGCTGGGCGGAGGCCTTCGCTCCCAACTATACGATTACGGCGGAGAACGCCCCGGAAATCGTCCAGAAGGAAACCGGCCTGGTTTTCGCCCAGGTGCTGGAGCACGCCGGGGTCTACAAGCGGACAGCGGAGGGCAAAGAGGCCTTCCTCCGCTTCCTAAACACGATTTAACGATCCGCGCCTTCTTTTTAAACGCTCCACCGGCTTTGCCGGTGGAGCGTTCTCCCGTCTTGACAGGGGCGGGATTCTATATTATGATAAAAATCCGGTACTGAAACCGATTTTCCCGGGCCCTGCCCGGACACATAGGAGGCAAATTCATATGAAAGAACGCAGCCGCAACGTCACCCAGGGCATCGAACGGGCCCCCAACCGCTCACTGTTCTACGCCCTGGGTTACACCAAGGAGGAGCTGGAGCGCCCGCTCATCGGCGTGGTCTGCTCCTATAACGAGATTGTTCCCGGCCACATGAACCTGGACAAAATCGCCGAGGCCGTGAAGGCCGGCGTCCGGGCCGCCGGGGGCACCCCCGTGGAGTTTCCCGCCATCGCCGTGTGCGACGGCATCGCCATGGGCCATGTGGGCATGAAGTATTCCCTCATCACCCGGGATCTCATCGCCGACTCCACCGAGGCCATGGCCATCGCCCACCAGTTTGACGGGCTGGTCATGATCCCCAACTGCGACAAGAATGTCCCCGGCCTTCTCATGGCCGCCGCCCGGCTGAACATTCCCGCCGTTTTTGTCTCCGGCGGCCCCATGCTGGCGGGACGGCTGAACGACGGGCGGCGCACCTGCCTGAGCCACATGTTTGAGGCTGTGGGCAGCTACTACGCCGGGAAGCTGGACCAGGAGGGCGTGGAGGACTATGAGAACAACGCCTGCCCCACCTGCGGCTCCTGCTCCGGCATGTACACCGCCAACTCCATGAACTGCCTGACGGAGGCCATCGGCATGGCCCTCCGGGGCAACGGCACCATCCCCGCCGTCTGGTCCGCCCGGCTGCGGCTGGCCAAGCACACGGGCATGAAGATCATGGAGCTGGTGGAAAAGAACATCCTCCCCCGGGATATCATGACCGAAGCGGCCTTCCACAACGCCGAAACCGTGGACATGGCCCTGGGCTGCTCCACCAACACCATGCTCCACCTCCCCGCCATTGCCCATGAGTGCGGCATTGCGCTGGACCTGGACATGTCCAATGAGATTTCCAGCCGGACCCCCAACCTCTGCCACCTGGCCCCCGCCGGGGATACCTACATGGAGGACCTGGAGGGCGCGGGCGGCGTCTACGCCGTCATGAAGGAGCTGACGAAAAAGAACCTTCTGGATACCTCTTTGATCACCTGCACCGGAAAGACCATCGCCGAGAACCTGGAGGGGGTGGAAAACCGGAACCCGGAGCTCATCCGCCCCATTGAAAGCCCCTACTCCCAGGACGGCGGCATCGCCGTGCTGAAGGGCAACCTGGCCCCGGAGGGCTGCGTGGTGAAGCGCTCCGCCGTGGCCTCCGAAATGATGATCCACAAGGGCCCCGCCCGGGTCTTTGACTGCGAGGAGGACGCCATCGCCGCCATCTACGCCGGGAAAATCGTAGCCGGGGACGTGGTGGTCATCCGCTACGAGGGCCCTAAGGGCGGTCCCGGCATGCGGGAGATGCTGAATCCCACCTCCGCCATCGCGGGCATGGGCCTGGACAAGGACGTGGCCCTCATCACCGACGGCCGCTTCTCCGGCGCGACCCGGGGGGCCTCCATCGGCCACGTCTGCCCCGAGGCGGCCCAGGGCGGCCCCATCGCCTTTGTGGAGGACGGGGACACCATCGCCATCGACATCACCAAATGCTCCATCTCCCTGGAGGTGGACGAGGCCGTTCTGGCGGCCCGGAAGGCCAAGTGGGTCTGCCCGGAGCCCAAAATCAAAACCGGCTACGCCGCCCGGTACGCCAAGCTGGTGACCAGCGCCGCCCGGGGCGCGGTCCTGGAATAATCATTCTTCTCAGCAAGCCAAACGGGGGCCGCGGCATGACGCCGCGGCCCCGCCCGCATTGCATAAGGAGGACTCTATGGAACTGGAATTGACAATCCTGGCCTGGATACAGCTTCATCTCCGCTGCGGCTTCCTGGATTGGCTGATGCCCTTTGTCAGCGGCCTGTCCAACCATGGGGAAATCTGGATTCTCCTCGCCGCCGTGCTGCTCCTCATGCGGCGGCAGCGGGCATACGGCCTCTCCGCCGCCTGTGCCCTGACCCTGGATCTGATTGCGTGCAACATCCTTTTAAAGCCCCTGATCGGCCGGGTCCGGCCCTTTGCCTTCCGCCCGGACTTCCCGTTGCTGGTCCCCCCGCCGGGGGACGCCTCCTTCCCCTCCGGCCACACGGCGGCGGCGTTCGCCGTGGTCTTTGCCTTGCGGTTTTCCGGCAGCCCGTTGTGGCGTCCGGCCCTGGCCCTGGCCGCCGTGACGGCCTTCTCCCGGCTGTATCTTTACGTCCACTGGCCCACCGACGTCCTGGGCGGCGTCCTGCTGGGCGCCGCCGTGGGCTGGGCCGGGGCTAAGCTGACGAAAGCGCTTCTCAAAAAGCCCAAGGAGCCCTGAAAAGAGCCCCGGACCCTGTTGGGCCCGGGGCTTTAGTTATGTCATTGGTAAAAAAGTACCGTCACGGCAGCCACCCGGTTGCCGTCGCTCCAGCCTAGTCTATCACCAGGCTATCAGAGCGCGCGAACGCTCTTTTGCCTACTTTTCTCTCGAGAAAAGCAGGTCAGCAGCAGGGAGCGGGGTTGCAGTTGTTGTTGCAGCCGCAGTTGCAGCCACCGCAGTTGCATCCGCCACAGTTGCATCCGCCGCAGCTGCACCCGCAGCCGCATCCACATCCGCCGGTGCTTCCGCCCCAGCTGTTGTTTCCGCAGCAGCACCAGACGATGATCAGCAGGATGATGATCCAGCAGCAGTTTCCGCCGCCAAAGCCGTTATTGCACATAATGAAACCTCCTGAGAGATGTAGACCGAATCGGAGCGGTCCCAGTTCATCATATGCCCCCCGCCCTTGGAGGTGACTAACGCCGCCCCCGGGAAGACCCTCCCGAGGGCGGCGCACACATATTACTACATTACTACAAGCGCCAGTTCAGCACCGGCGGCGCGGCGTCCCGCTCAAACTGAGTAAAGACCCCCTTGTCCATCAGCCGCTGGGCCAGCGTCAGGCCCGTACCGGCTATCGGAACCTCCAGCGCGTAATAGGAGACGTACACCAGCTCCGCCCGCAGGAAGGGGTCCCGCTGGAGCATGGCCGCCTCCCCCTCCGTCAGAAGGCCCGCGCTCTGAGCCCGGGCCAGCGCGTCGGAGAGATCCGTGTTGGCGGCGGAGCTGTAGCCCAGGGCCCGAAGGACGAACTCCGTATACTGCCGGGCGTTCACCGGGCCGGAGGGGCGGAACTCCGTAGCGCTGTAGCCGTTGGTATAGCCTTTTTCAAAGGCATAGCCCACGTATTTCGCCCCGTTGGTCCCGGGCTGCACATCGTTAAAGGGACAAGTCCCGTTCCAGGTCAGGGCCTCGCTCTCCTCCCCCAGCACCCGGATGAACATGATCAGCGCTTGAAGTCGGGTGGGGGCCGCTTCCAGGTCAAAGCCCTGACCGTAGCCGGTGTAGCTGCCCTGGAAGAGGTGCATGGCCTTCAGGGCGGCGGCCATGGCGTTGTAATCCGTAGAGGTGGAGTCGTAGAAGGTGCAAGACCCCTGCCAGTCCACCACGGCAGTCTTGCTGGTAATGGTAAAATCAGCGGCGGTGTCCTCCGCCACCAGGTAGCGGTGCCGGAGCACCAGGCTTCCCCCGCTGGGGATCACCGTCCCGTCCGTCACATCCACCACCGCTCCGGAAGAATAGCCGACCTTCCCGCTTCCCGCCAGAAGCAGCACGCCGTCGCCGGTAACAGCCTGTAAAACATCCTCCTGTTTCACGCGGCGCTCCGTCCAAGCGGCGGCCGCCCCAATGGGCGCGGAGGAAATCCCCCCGTCCCCCCCGGAAAGCGCCCCGCCGTTCTCCAGCCGGGCGTCCACGGCGGCGTCCACCTTATTGGTAAAAGCTCCATTCAGATACGACAAGGAGGCCAGCGGGTCCCCGGCGTCCCCGGCAGCGGCGGCCCAAACGGCGGCAGCCAGCAGGCACAGCGGGACCAGGACGAGCAGTTTTTTCCGCATGAGGGTTCCTTTCTCCTTTGTCAACGGTTGGCAATGCGGTAGCTCAGGGTCAGCAGGCTGTCGGCAAAGTGGATGTTCTCAATCTTCACGTCGGGCTGGCCGCAGATAATTTCCACGTTGGTAAAATTCCAGAAGCCCCGGACTCCCAGCGCAACAAGCCGGTCCGCCGTTTCCTGGGCGATGGACTGGGGAATCGTCAGCACCACCACGTCCACACTGTGGGAACGGATGAAATCGTCCACCTCGTCCATGGAATAGATCGGAACGCCGTTGACCCGGGTGCCGGTGACAGCGGGCGAAACGTCGAAAGCGGCGTCCACCGTAAAGCCGGTCTGGGCAAAGGGGAAATTCTGCAAAAGCGCGTGGCCCAGATTACCCACGCCGATCATCACCAGATGATGATTGTTGTCCACACCCAGAATCCGGCCGATTTCCGTGTGAAGCTCCTCCACATTGTAGCCGTAACCCTGCTGTCCGAACTCCCCGAAGCAGCTCAGGTCCTGGCGAATCTGGGAGGCGGTGATGTTCATCTCCTGCCCCAGAGAATGGGAGGAGATGCGCACCACGCCTTTGGCGCAGAGTTCGGTCAATTGCCGGTAGTAACGGGGCAGCCGCCGGATAACGGCGTCGGAGACATTTTCTTTCTTCAAAGCCCTCACTCCCAATCAGAATTTGTCATAACAGTTATAGTTTAGCTCATAATCGGTAACTTGTCAATTTTTTTAACAATCTTTTTCCTAAAAAATTTCCCCGGAGCAGAGAACCCACCGCGGCCTTTGCGGCGGCGCCAATTCCCCTTAAAAATCTTTTGTAGAATTCCACGGCAGAATATGGTATCCTAAATAAAACAGCCGGAGCGCACCGAGCGGCGATGCGGAGGGGGATCATCATGCTGCGCGTATTTTTAGCAGAGGACGAGAGCATCATCCGGGAGACTCTGCGGGACACCGTGCCCTGGGCCCAATATGGCTATACCTTCGCCGGGGAGGCCGGGGACGGGGAGATGGCCCTGCCCCTTATCCGCCAGCTGAAACCGGACGTGCTCATCACGGACATCCGCATGCCCTTTATGGATGGCCTGGCCCTCAGCGAGCTGGTCCGGCGAGAATTTCCGGAGATGAAAATCATCATCATCTCCGGTTACGACGACTTTGAGTATGCCCGGCAGGCCATCAGCATCGGTGTGGACCAGTACCTTTTAAAGCCCATCACGAAAAAAGCCCTGCTGGACGTGCTGGAGGAGCTTAAGAAGAAGATCGAGGGGGAACGGGCCAACCGGAGCTATCTGGCCCAGTTCCACCAGGAGGCGGAGGAGTACGAGCAGTACACCCGCCGGGTCTTCTTCGAGCGGGTGGTGGCCGGGCAGCTCTCCGTCCAGGAAATCTATGAGTCTGCGGCCAAGCTGGACATCGACCTCCGGGCCCAGTGCTATACCATCGCCTTTTTCTCCGTTCTGCCGGAGTCCTCCGGCTCGGCGGAAGTCTACTCCGAACCGGGAGCCCGCCTGCGGGACGCCCTGCTGGAGCATTTTCTGAAATACCCGGAATACATCCTCCTGCGCTGGAACCTGACCACCTATGCCGTGCTCCTTAAGGGCGAGACCGCCCGAATGGAGGAGCTGGCCCGGCGCTGCGTGGAGACGGTGCGGAGCCAATACGCCGCCTATGCGCCGGAGCAGAACTGGTATGTGGCCATCGGCCGCCCCACCCAGCGGCTCAGCACCCTGCCCGCCTGCTTTGAGGAGGTCTCCCGCCTCTGGGCCTACCGGCACATCCTGCCCCAGCAGCATGTGCTGACGGCGGACTCCGTCAGCTTTCTCACCGGCACTGGCGGCGGGAACAGCCAGCTGGACCGGCTGGACGCCGGCAAGGTGGACCCGGCCATTCTTTTGGGCGTGATGCAGAGCGCCAGCGCCCAGGAAATTCCCAGTTTCACGGACGAATACATCCACAGCGTGGAAGAGGCCCTGGGGTCCAAGCCGTTTTGCCAGTACCTTATGCTTTCCGTCCGTTTTACGGCGGACCGCTTCGCCGCCTCTTTGGGCGTGGGACGGCAGGAGGCTTTCGCGCCCCTGACCTGCCTGGACCTGGTGGGGAGGAACGTGACGGCGGCGGACTTGAAAAGCTATTTCTCCGCCATTTTGCTGCGGATGGTGGAGCTGCGGGACCAGGCGTCCAGCAGCCAGTGCCGCCAGCTTCTCAAGCAGGCGATGGCCTACATTGACAACCACTTTACCGAGGAATCCCTCTCCTTGAACCAGGTAGCCCGGGAGGTGAACATCTCCGCCAACTACCTCTCGGCGGTGTTCAGCCAGGAGATCGGGGCCACCTTCACCGAATATGTCACCGGGAAACGGATGGACCGGGCCAAGGAGCTGCTCCGCACCACGGACAAGCGCTCCGGCGAGGTGGCGGCGGCGGTGGGATATAAGGACCCCCATTATTTCAGCTTCCTGTTCAAAAAGACCCAGGGCTGCACGCCCCGGGATTACCGGGGAGGAAAGCGCTCATGAGCCGCCCGGATTCCATCCAGAGCCGGATGCGCCGCATGGCGGTGGTGTCCTGCAGCTTCATGGCGGCGGTCCTGGCGGTGACACTGGCGCTGGCGCTGGTTTACAACAGCCAGTACAAAAACCTCCTCTACAATGTGACCACCGCCTCGGAGTTCAACCAGGATTTCAAGGAAAACATCGATCTCAAGATGTATTATTACGTCATCGAAAGCCGGTATTCCGAGGGCCTGCCCATCCAGGAGGTCCAAGACGCCCAGGCCCTGGCGAAGGACCTGCTGGACAGCACCAGCCAGAAGGACAGCCTCCAGGCCGTCACCAGCGTGCTGGACCTGTGCGAAAATCTGGAGGAGAAGATCTACCAGATTGAGCAAACCCAAAGCTATGACAGCCGGCAGATGCAGCTGGAAAACAACGTCTACGTCCTCACCGCCCTGATTCAGGAATATATGTACAACTACCTCTACTATGAGTCGGTGCAGCTGAACCTGCTCCAGCAGCAGATTTCCCGGCAGATGGCGGCGGAAATTCTGCTGGTGCTGCTCCTGTCCGCCGTATTGATCGCGCTGCTGGTCCGCTACAGCGTCCACTTGAGCCGATCCGTGGCCCAGCCGGTGGTGGACCTGAGCCGCCGGGCGGAGGACGTTATCGGAGGCGACCTGACGGTCCGGGAGCCGGTTCGCTCGGAAACCTATGAGATTCGGACCCTCAGCGAGGGCATGGAGCAGATGATCGCCCGGCTCAACGCCCAAATCCAGGAGACTACTCAGAAACAAGCAAGCCTCCGCAAGGCGGAGCTGGCGCTGCTCCAGGCCCAAATCAATCCCCATTTTCTATACAACACCATGGATACCATCATCTGGCTCATTGAGGCGAACCGGCCCCAGGCGGCGGTGGAGATGGTTTCCGACCTCTCCAACTTCTTCCGCCACTCCCTCAGCCGGGGGGAGGATATCATCACCCTGGGGGAGGAGGAGGAGCATGTCCGCAGCTATCTTCAAATCCAGCAGGCCCGCTACAAGGACATCCTGGACTACACCATCCGGATGGACCCCGCCCTGCGGGAGACGCGCCTGCCCAAGCTGACCCTCCAGCCCCTGGTGGAAAACGCCCTGTACCATGGCATCAAGCGCAAGCGGGGCAGGGGCTGCATCCGCATTGCCAGCCAGGCGGAGGGAGCGGCCGTGCTCCTCCAGATTACGGACGACGGCGCTGGGATGACCGCGGCGCGGCTGGAGGAGCTGAACCGGGCGATTGAGAAGGGGGAACGGGTGGGCTTCGGCCTGGTGACCGTCCACGAGCGGCTGCGGCTGCTGTTCGGCCCGCCCTATGGGCTGACGCTTTCCAGCCGGGAGGGCGCGGGAACCACCGTGACGGTGCGGATTCCCCGCCGGGGAAAGGAGGAAGCATGAAACGCACGTTCCTGACGGCGCTGCTGGCTTTGAGCCTTTTATTCGGCTCCGCCTGCGGAGCCGGGATGAATCCCCAGGGCGATTCGTCCAATGAGGACCTGACGGTCATCGGCATGTGCCAGGTAGGGGCGGAGTCCGACTGGCGGGTGGCGAATTCCGAGTCGATGAAGGCGGTGTTCACCGAGGAGCGCGGCTACCGCCTCCTGTTCGAGGATGCCCGGCAGAAACAGGAAAACCAGATTACCGCCATCCGAAAATTTATTCAGCAGCAGGTGGACTATATCGTCCTGATGCCCATCAGCGAAAGCGGCTGGGACTCCGTGCTCCAAGAGGCGAAGGAGGCGGAGATCCCCGTCATTTTAGTGGACCGCATGGCGGACGTGGGAGACGAGAGCCTCTATGCCGCCCACATTGGCTCCGACTTTTTAAAGGAGGGGAGGCTGGCCGCCGCCTGGATGGAAGACGCCTTTCGGGAGGCGGAGGGCCCTGTCCGCATCATCCACATTCAAGGAACCTTGGGCTCTACCGCCCAGCTTGGCCGCACGGCGGCGCTGGAAGAGGCCGTGGAGGCTCACGAGAATTGGGAATTGCTGACCCAGCTGGACGGGGATTTCACCCAGGCCAAAACTTATGAGGTCATGACGGAATACCTCTCCTCCCTGCCGGGGAGCGGGGATATCGACGTGGTCTACTGCGAGAACGACAACATTGCCTTTGGAGCCCTTCAGGCCCTGGAGGAACGGGGATATGCCTGCGGCCGGGAGGGTGTGAGCGTCATCACCTTCGACGCCACCCGGGGGGCGCTGGCGGAGTGCCTGAACGGAAGGATCGCCCTGGCGGTGGAGTGCAATCCCCTCCTGGGGCCGCTGGTGGAGACGGTGATCCAGGACATGGAGGCGGGCCGGACGCCGGATAAGCATTCTTATGTGGAGGAACAAACCTTCACCGCGGAGAACCTGACCAAGGCGCTGATTGAAAGCCGGGAATACTGAGAAAGGGCCGGGAACGGATGCCAGCATCCGTTCCCGGCCCTTTTGTCCGATTATCCGCTGCTTCGCGCCACCAGCTCCCATTCCAGGGATTTCGACCGGGCCGCCTCGCCCAGCAGAAGGCCGATCATCTGCTCCGCCGCCACCCGGCCCATGCGGCTGCGGTGGCTGAGGGAGGTGATAGGCACGGGGCCCAGCTGGCTGAGGTAACTGTTGTCGAAGCTGACCACCGCCACATCCTCCGGCACCCGGCGGCCCGCCTCCAGCAGGGCTTGGATCAGGTGATAGGCGATTTCATCGTTGTAGCAGATTACCGCTGTGGCATCCTCCAGCCGCTTCTGGAGAAAATCGGTCAGTAAGCGTCCGTCCCGCTTCTCCAAAAGATGGCGGCGGTCTTCGGTATCGTACCAGGCGAAGCGCCCGTCCTGAATGGACAGCCCCGCGTCCCGGAGGGCGGAGACGACTCCATGGTAGCGCTGGGGGCCCTGTACGTCGTCGCTCTTGAAAATCCCGGCGATTTCCCGGTGGCCCCGTCCCGCCAGGTAGCGGGCCAGCTGATAGCCGCCGCCGTAATTGTCGTCCGACACACAGGGAACCCGTTCCAGTCCGGCGTAAGCGCCGTGGAGGAAGACGATGGGCGTGCCTGTCTGGAGAAGGCGCTGGTAGAGGTCGGCGTTCGGGGTGGGCAGGGCGGTTTTGGAGCCCTCCACCAGAAGGCCGCTCACCGGCTCTTCCAGCAGGCGGAGGAGGATTTCCCGCTCCGCGCTGACCCGGTTTTCCGTGGCGTAGACGGCGGTGGAGTAGCCCTGTCTGGAGAAGACGTCTGAGGCGTCGTGGAGAATGGCGGGGAATATGTAATCGTCCAGGAAGGAGGTCACCACGGCGATCTGCCGGGGCGCCGCCCCGGGAAGGAGGCCGGTGGCATAGGAGCCGCTGCCCTGCCGCCGTTGGATCAGCCCCTCCTCCTCCAGGAGGGACAGGGCGTGGCGGACGGTCTGGCGGCTTAGATGGTACTGGCGGCTCAGATCCTGCTCTGTGGGCAGCTTATATCCGGGCCGCCCGCTGTTCCGGGCCAACTCCTCCCGGAGCTTGTCTGCCAGAAGCTGGTATTTTGCCGCCATGCCTGCGCCTCCTCCCGTCATGGATCGCTTTCATTATACCAAGAGTCAATGGTAATCTGCCCAAAATAAAGGTTGATACTTTTTGGAACTTTGTCGCTTTGTTCAAAAGAAAACACAAATTTTTTTGCCGCGTCTGTCGGGCTCCGGTTTGGCGGGCAAAATTTTTTACCTTTTACCAAAAGAAAATCAACTGTTTTTTGAAAGTTGGGCAATCTGCCGGAGGGAAAAATTTGCCCTGCTCTTTTGAAAATCAGAAGAAAACAAACGAATCTATAAGACAAATCATAAAATTTTCAACTTAAAGAGAAATTGTTTCTCCGAAAAGATCAAAATTTGTATTACTATCTGTCATAATGTATAAAATTTGTCCTATTTACTCATACAAAAGTGGGTATAATGACCAAAAACGTATTGACTTTGCGAGAGGAATCGTTTTTAATGCAGTTACAGAAACCGGACGGCCGTCCGGCGCGAACCCAAAATTTGAAAGCGAGGAATTGGTTATGAAGAAAGTCTTTTGTCTCCTGCTGACCCTGTGCATGGTTTTGGCTCTGGCCGCCTGCGGCGGCGGCAATGGCGGCGGGGATTCCGCTCCCGCCGACAGCGGCAGCTCTGCCCCGGCGGATACCGGCTCCGACGCCCAGGAGCCCGCCGACGCCTCCGGCGAGCTGATCACCGTCGGCGTCATCAACAACGACCCCAATGAATCCGGATACCGGACCGCCAACGACGCGGCCATGCGGGCGACCTTCACCGAAGAAAACGGCTACAAGGCCACCTTCTACAACAACAACGACGCGGCCCAGCAAATCGCTACCGCCCAGCAGATGGTCCAGGACGAGGTGGACTTCCTGCTCCTCTCCCCCGCCTCCACCACCGGCTGGGACACCGTCCTTCAGGACGCCCAGGCCGCCGGCACCCAGGTCATCCTCTTCGACCGTATGCTGGAAGCTGACGAGAGCATGTACGTAGCCGCCGTCGTCTCCGACATGCCCGCCGAGGGCAAGACCGCCGTGGACTGGCTGGCCGCCCAGGGCCTGGACGAGTACAACATCATCCACATCCAGGGCCACATGGGTTCCGACGCCCAGCTGGGCCGCACCGGCGCTCTGGACGAGAAGGTCGCCGCCGAGGGGAACTGGAACTATGTGACCCAGCAGACCGCCGACTGGGACGAGGCCACCGCCCGCACCATCACCCAGTCCGTGATTGACTCCGGCAAACCCTTCAATGTGATCTATGCGGAAAACAACGGCATGGCCCGGGGCGCCGTGGCCGCTCTGGACGCCGCGGGCATCACCCACGGCAAGGACGGAGATGTCATCGTCATGGGCTTCGACAGCGACAAGTGGGCCTTTGAGGCGGTGCTGGAGGGCAGCTGGAACTACATGGGCCTGTGCAACCCCCTCCAGGCGGACACGGTCGACGGCATCATCAAGGACCTGGCCGCCGGCAATGCCCCCGCTCAGAAGATCATCTACACCCCCGAGCAGGGCTTCGACTGCGATACCCTCACCCAGGCCGATGTGGACACCTACGGCACCTGATTTCAAATAGTCCGAATCGTAACATCACGTGACCCGGCACGCGGCGCGGCATGGCAGCCGCGCCGCGTGCCGCTTGTCGATTTGAAGAATGGAGGCGAATCCCTATGCAGGAAGGCGCGGTATTGGAAATGCGGGGCATCTGCAAGTACTTCCCCGGCGTGCGCGCCCTTCAGGATGTGGATTTCACCCTGCGGAAGGGGGAAATCCACGCGCTGATGGGAGAAAACGGCGCGGGAAAATCTACGCTCATCAAGGTGCTGACCGGCGTGTACCCCAAGGATGGCGGGGAGGTCCACATTGAGGGCGTGGACGGGCCCGCAGTCATCCGCTCCCCCCAGGACGCCCAGAACGCGGGCATCAGCACGGTGTATCAGGAGATCACCCTGTGTCCCAACCTGAGCGTAGCGGAGAACATGTATATCGGCCGCACAAAAGGGGCGGTCACCAACTGGAGGAAGATGAAC
Source organism: uncultured Oscillibacter sp. (assembly GCF_950073225.1). Taxonomy (NCBI): domain Bacteria; kingdom Bacillati; phylum Bacillota; class Clostridia; order Eubacteriales; family Oscillospiraceae; genus Oscillibacter; species uncultured Oscillibacter sp. Next base: position 25,862 of record NZ_CATMPS010000007.1, on the reverse strand, counting down.
AGCGGCGCGGGAAAGATCCTGGAGTCCCTGGGCATTCCCGCCAGCCCCACCCAGCAGCTGGGGACCTGCTCCATCGCCGTGCAGCAGATGGTGGCCATTGCCCGGGCGGTGGATATGGAGTGCAAGGTGCTGATTCTGGACGAACCCACCTCCTCCCTGGACGAACAGGAGGTGCAGAAGCTCTTCGGCCTCATGCGGGATCTGCGGGCGAAAGGCGTGGGCATCATTTTCGTCACCCACTTCCTGGAGCAGGTCTACGAGGTCTGCGACCGGATCACCGTCCTCCGGGACGGCCAGCTTGTGGGCGAGTACGTCATTGAGGCCCTGCCCCGCGTCCAGCTGGTCAGCAAAATGCTGGGCAAGGAGCTGGACGACATGGCCGACATCAAGGGCGAGTCCGGCGGCGAGGCGATCAGCCGGGAAGGCGCTCCCGTGCTGGAGGCGCAGGGCCTTTGCAGCAGCGCGGGCATCAAGCCCTTTGATTTCTCCATCCGCCGGGGGGAGGTCAACGGCTTCACCGGACTGCTGGGCTCCGGCCGCAGCGAGTGCGTCCGGGCCATTTTCGGCGCGGACCACGTCACCGGCGGCACGGTGAAAATGGACGGCAAAGAGGTCAAAATCAAAAAGCCGCTGGACGCCATGAAGCTTGGCATCGGCTACTTGCCCGAGGACCGCAAGGGCGACGGCATTGTGGGCGACCTCTCCGTCCGGGAGAACATCATCCTGGCCTATCAGGTGATGAAGGGCTTCTTCCGGCCCATTTCCCGGGCCCAGGCGGAGGCCTTCGCCGACAATTACATCAAGCTCCTGGAGATCAAGACCGCCTCGGCGGACACCCCCATCAAGTCCCTTTCCGGCGGCAACCAGCAAAAGTGCATCCTGGCCCGGTGGCTTCTCACGGACCCCAAATACCTGATTCTGGACGAACCCACCCGGGGCATCGACATCGGCACAAAAATCGAGATTCAAAAGCTGGTCCTGCGGCTGGCGGAGAAGGGTACCAGCGCCACCTTCATCTCCTCGGAGATCGACGAGATGCTGCGCACCTGCTCCCGCCTCATCGTCATGCGGGACCGGAAGGCGGTGGGCGAGCTGTCGGGAGAGGACCTCACCCAGACAAAGATTATGGCGACCATTGCGGGAGGTGACGAATGATGACGCCGGTAAAGAACCCCGAGACCAAATTGAAGCAGCCCGGTGAGAGCCTTTTCAAGCGGCTTGTCCGGCAGCAGCTCTTTATCCCCTTTGCGGCGCTGGCCCTGCTGGTGTTGTTTAATCTGATTGCCGACCCGTCCTTCTTCGCCGTCTCCATCAAGGAGAACAGCCTGGGCAACCCGGTGCTCAGCGGGAACATCATCTCCGTGCTGGACAACGCCTCGGAGCTGGTGATTCTGGCCATCGGCATGACCCTGGTGACCGCCTCCTCCGGCGGACAGGATATCTCCGTGGGCGCGACGATGGCCATTGCGGGAAGCGTCATTTTGCGGATGGTCTGCGGCGGGCAGGTTACCGCCGATACCCTCCAGATGCCGCTGCTTTTGGCCGTCCTCATCGGCATCGTGGTAACCGCCCTGTTCGGCGCGTTCAACGGCGCCCTGGTGGCCTACTTCAAGATTCAGCCCATGGTGGCTACCTTGATTATGTTCACGGCCGGCCGCTCCATTGCCGCCTGGATCAATAATAACCAGCTGCCCATTATGAACGACATCTCCTTCAAATACGCGGGGACCTTCCTGCCCGGCATCCCTGTCCCCACGCCTATTTTTATCACCGCGTTTGTGATTCTGGTGTTCTGGCTGGTGCTGAAATTCACCACTCTGGGGCTCTACACCCAGTCTGTGGGCATCAACGCCAATTCCTCCCGCCTCAACGGCCTGGACCCCAAGCTCATTAAGCTGCTCACCTATGTGATTCTGGGCGTATGCGTGGCGGTGGCGGGCTTCATCCGGGTCAGCCGCAGCGGCTCCATCAATTACTCCCGCATCGCGGAAAACATCGAGATGGACGCCATCCTGGCGGTGGCCCTGGGCGGCAACGCCCTCTCCGGCGGCAAGTTCAACATCTACGGCTCCATCCTGGGCGCTTATGTCATCCAGTTCCTCACCACCACGCTCTACAAGTATGAGGTGCCCTCCACAGCCCTGCCCGCTTACAAGGCGGTGGTGGTCATCCTGCTGGTGGTACTCAGCGCCCCGGTGGTGCGGGAGAAGCTCTCCAGCATGAAAAAAGCGCCTGTCAAGGCTGCGAAGGAGGTGTCCTGACATGCCGAAAGGAATTGCCGTTGACAAGCAGGGACGGATCAAGGCCCGGGCGTCTATGAGCGATACCAATCTGCTGCTCACCATCACGGTCCTGGTCTTCTTCGCCCTGTATCTGTCCGCCGTTGTGTTTCTGGGCGGCGGCTTCACCAAGCCCCAGAACTTCCTAAACATCCTGAACAACAACGCCTCCTTGATCGTTTTGTCCTGCGGCATGAGCATCGTCATGATCACAGGGGGAATCGACATCAGCGTGGGCGCGGTCACAAGCCTGGTGTGCATGGCCGGCGCGGTGAATCTGGAGCAGCAGGGCGGCAGCGTCCTCACGGTCCTTCTCATCGGCCTTGGCATCGGCCTGGCCTTCGGGCTGGTCCAGGGGTATCTTGTTGCCTATCTGGAGATTCAGCCTTTCATCGTGTCTCTGGCGGGCATGTTCTTCGCCAAGGGCATGACCACCATCGTCAGCAAGGAGCCCATCCGGGTGACCAACGAGGGCTTCCTGGCGGTAAAGGACACCCGTATCACCGTTCCCGGCCTAGGTGCCCCCAATAAGCTGGGCCAGTACATCCCGGCCTATGTGGAGGTGGGCGTGGTCATTGCCCTGCTGGCGGTGGTGCTTCTCTTCTGCCTCCTGCGCTGGACGAAGCTGGGCCGCAGCTTTTACGCCGTGGGCGGCAACAACCAGAGCGCCAACATGCTGGGCATCAACGTGCGCCGGACCAAATTCCTGGCCCATATCCTGTGCAGCCTTCTGGCGGGGCTGGGCGGTATCCTCTACTTCCTCCATGTGGGAAGCGGCGACGTGGCCAACGGCGCGGGAGACGAAATGAACGCCATCGCCTCCTCCATCATCGGTGGGACCCTGCTCACCGGCGGCGTGGGCAACGTGGCGGGCACCTTCTTCGGCGTCCTGAGCCTGAACACCATCAAGCGCATCGTCTCCTCCCTGGGCTTTGACGAGGCGTGGTGGTCCAACATCACCGTGGCGGCTATGCTCTGTTTGTTCCTGGTGATTCAAAGCATCGTGCTTTTGCGGAAGAATACCGCCAAGCAGTAAGGAGGGAACGAGATGAAAACCTGTTTGGGCATTGAGCTGGGCTCCACCCGCATCAAGGCCATGACTATCGACGAGGGCTTTCAGCCCGTCTCCTCCGGGGACTACACCTGGGCCTCCCGCTATAAAAACGGCGTTTGGACCTACCCCCTGGAGGAGGTCTGGACAGGGCTGAAAACAGCCCTTTCCCAGGTGGAGGGCCGGGAGGACATCGCCGCCATGGGCGTGTCCGCCATGATGCACGGCTATCTGGCTTTCGACAAGGACTGGAAGCTTCTGACCCCCTTCCGCACCTGGCAGAACACCATTACCGGCCCGGCGGCGGCGGAGCTGACGGAGCTGTTCGGCTTTAACATCCCCCAGCGCTGGAGCATCGCCCACCTCTATCAGGCGGTGCTGAACGGAGAAGCCCACGTTCCCCAAATCGCCCACATTACTACCCTGGCGGGCTATGTCCACTACATGCTCACAGGCGTGAACGCCGTGGGCGTGGGGGAGGCCAGCGGCATGTTTCCCATCGACAGCGCCGCCCTGGGGTATGACGCCGGGATGCTGGCGAAATTCAGCGCCCTGCCGAAGGTGGAGGCCCTGCCCTGGAAGCTGGAGGATCTCCTCCCGAAGGTGCTGACGGCGGGAGAGTCCGCCGGGATGCTCACGGAATCCGGCGCGGCCCTGCTGGATGGTCTGCTGGTCCCGGGAATCCCCTTCGCCCCGGCGGAGGGAGACGCGGGCACCGGCATGACCGCCACCAATGCCGTGGCCCCCCGGACGGGCAACGTCTCCGCCGGAACTTCCATTTTCTCGATGGTCGTTCTGGAGAAGCCCCTTGAGAAGGTCTATGAGGAGATTGACCTGGTGACCACCCCCGCCGGCGCCCCGGTGGCCATGGTCCACTGCAACAACTGCACCAACGACACCAACGCCTGGGTAAACGTCCTGGGGGAGGCGGCTCGTTTGTTCGGCGCGAATCCCGACTCCGGCGAGCTGTACACCAAGCTCTATGAAAAGAGCCTGGAAGGGGAAGCGGACTGCGGCGGCGTGCTGGTGTGCAACTACCTGGCCGGGGAGGGCGTCACCCATATGGACGCGGGCCGTCCCCTGGCAGTCCGGACGCCGGAGGCAAATTTCACCCTGGCGAACTTCTTTAAGGCCCAGCTCTACGCCACCATGTCCACCTTGAAGATCGGCATGGATATTCTGGCGGAAGAGGGGGTGGCCATTGACTCCCTGACGGGCCACGGCGGCCTGTTCAAAACGCCGGTGGTGGGACAAAGCTACCTGGCCGCCGCCTGCGGCGCCCCCGTTGCCTGCATGGAGACGGCGGGAGAGGGAGGCCCCTACGGCATGGCCCTGCTGGCGGCTTATATGCTGCGAAAAGCGGAGGGCGAGCGCCTGGAGGATTTCCTGGGCAAACGGGTCTTCGCCGGCTCCGCCGGGACCACCGTTCAGCCCAGCGCCGCCTTGGCGGAGGGCTTCAACACATACATCCGGCGGTACAAGGCTCTGCTCGAGGTGGAGCGGGCCGCTGTGGAACATCTGTAAGGAGGAAAATCCATGAAACAGTATCAGTTCTGGTTTGTTGTCGGCAGTCAGTTCCTCTACGGCCCCGAGGTGCTGGACACCGTGGCCGCCCGGGCCGCCGAGATGGCGGAAAAGCTGAGCGCCGTCCTGCCCTATCCCCTGGTCTATAAGGTTACCGCCAAGACCAATCAGGAAATTGCCCAGGTCTGCAAAGAGGCCAATTACGAGGATTCCTGCGCCGGAGTGATTACCTGGTGCCATACCTTCAGCCCCAGCAAGATGTGGATCAACGGCCTGGCGGACCTCCGGAAGCCCTGGTGCCACTTTGCCACCCAGTACAACCGGGAGATCCCCAACGAGGAGATCGACATGGACTTCATGAACCTGAACCAGGCCGCCCATGGCGACCGGGAACACGGTTTCATCGGGGCCCGTCTGAGAAAGCCGCGGAAGGTCATCGCCGGGTTCTGGCAGGATGAGGAGGTTCAGGCCCGCATCGGGAGTTGGATGAAGGCCGCCGTGGGCGTGGCCGTTTCCAAGTCCATGAAGGTCATGCGCTTTGGAGACAATATGCGGGAAGTGGCCGTCACCGAAGGCGACAAGGTGGAGGTCCAGGCCAAGCTGGGCTGGCAGGTGAATACCTGGGCTGTTGGCGACCTGGTCAAGGTGATGGACGGGGTCACCGAGGCCGAGGTCGACGCCCTGATGGAAACTTATAAGGCCAGCTACGATTTCGCGACCGATGATCTGGAAACCGTCCGCTATCAGGCCCGGGAAGAGATCGCCATGAAAAAGATGCTGGACGCCGAGGGCTGTCTGGCCTTCTCCAACACCTTCCAGGACCTCTGGGGCATGAAGCAGCTTCCCGGCCTTGCCTCCCAGCACCTGATGGCCCTGGGCTACGGCTACGGCGGCGAGGGCGACTGGAAGGTCTCCGCTATGACCGCTATCCTGAAAGCCATGGGCGAGGGCGGCAACGGAGCCTCCGCCTTCATGGAGGACTACACCTACCATCTGGTGAAGGGTCAGGAGTACAGCCTGGGCGCCCACATGCTGGAGGTCTGCCCCTCCGTGGCGGCGGACCGGCCCCGGATTGAGGTTCATCCCCTGGGCATCGGCGGCCGGGAGGACCCGGCCCGGCTGGTCTTCGAGGGCAGGCCCGGCGACGCCATTGTGGTCAGCCTCATCGACATGGGGGGCCGCCTGCGGCTGATCTGCCAGGATATCCACTGCGTCAAGCCCATCCTGCCCATGCCCAATCTGCCTGTTGCCCGTGTCATGTGGCAGGCGGAGCCCAGCCTCACCACCGGCGTGGAGTGCTGGATCACCGCCGGAGGAGCCCACCATACGGTCCTCAGCTATGACGTAACGGCGGAGCAGATGAAGGACTGGGCCAACATGCTGGATATCGAGTTTGTCCACATCACCAAGGACACCACGGTGGAGAGCCTGGAGCACGACCTGTTCCTCTCCGATCTGGCCTGGAAATTGAGATAATCCATATGTTCAAATAACGCGCACCGCAGGGGCCGCCGCCCTCGGCGGCCCGTCCCCGTCAACCCTGGCAATTATGGAGAAAGGGGCCGCCGAGGGCGGCGGCCCCTGCGGGTATATTATGAGGTAAGAAATATGCTTGAAGAACTGAAAAAACAGGTCTGCGACGCGAATTTGCTGCTGCCGAAATACGGCATGGTCACCTTCACCTGGGGCAATGTCTCCGGTATCGACCGGGAACAGGGCCTGATGGTTATCAAGCCCTCCGGCGTGGAGTACGACGGCATGAAGCCCGAGGACATGGTGGTGGTGAGCCTGGAGACCGGAGAGCGGGTGGAGGGCCGGTACAAGCCCTCCAGCGACACGGATACGCACCTGGCGCTGTACAAGGCTTTCCCGGCTCTGGGGGGCATCGTTCACACCCACAGCCGTTGGGCCACCTCCTTCGCCCAAGCGGGGAAAGGCGTCCCGGCCCAGGGAACCACCCAGGGGGATTACTTCTACGGCGAAATCCCCTGCACCCGGAAGATGACTCCGGAGGAGATTGCGGGAAGCTATGAGCTGGAGACGGGCAATGTCATCATCGAGACCTTCCGGGAGCGGAAGATCGACCCTGCCCAGGTCCCGGCGGTGCTGGTCCACAGCCACGGTCCCTTCGCCTGGGGGACGGACCCCTTTAACGCCGTACACAACGCTGTGGTGCTGGAGGAATGCGCCTTTATGGACTTCCACGCCATGTTATTGACGCCGGGCCTGGGGGCCATGCAGCAGGAGCTGCTGGATAAGCACTATCTCCGCAAGCACGGCCCCGGGGCCTACTACGGCCAAGGCTGACGGATAGGCGCGCATGGGGGAAAGCCTTTCGGATCGTGACGGCCGCGCAGCGGGCGGCATTACCTTCCGATTCTGAGGCGCGGCTGAGCTTTGAGGGAACAGAGAATACATAGTTTATAAAAAGCGGCAGGTCATCTAAATTGGGACCTGCCGCTTTTTAGCATTTTACAGGTTTCCGTGAACAGAAACAAATTCTGTCCCATCTAGCGCGAACGATCCAGAAAAACCCTGACCGGACAGAATACACAGACTGTGTGAACTCTCTGCTTGGAAGCGGCGAATATGTTCTTACCGATGCAGGCCGTACGGCGTGGGAGCAGCTACAAAGCGCCGTAGGTTTCTAGCGGCACTCATCAAGAAACACTGGATAAATAAACGTCGTTTCTTCTTCGTCCTCTTGTTCGTCTCAAGCGCATTCCAGGAAGAACTACTCGTCCACTTTATTCAAGCATTTCTCTGCGGGACCCTTCCCGTCTGCGCCGCCGCAGGGCGTCTCCAAGCAGATTCCGCAGCGTGGCGGACAAATAGGCGGTGGGAGAAGAATTCTGTTTCCGGATCGCGGGAGCCTTGACCATAAAGAGCAGGAAGACATCTTGCGTAATTTCCTCCGCCTCTTCAACGGTAAGCCCCGCCCGCACAGCGATGGATACCATTTTGGGCGAACACTGTAAATACAGATTGTCAAACCACTCTTTCTGCGACTCCACGCGGCATTCTCCTCTCTGTGGCAATCTTGATCAGGAACAGAAGATTCATCGTTAATTTCTGTCCTCTGCGCAAAGCGGCCCCGGCTTGTGAAGGTCGGGGCCGCTTTCATGATGGCGCAGGCTGCAAAGAACCGCAAGGCTTCACAGGGCCCCAGTTCCGTGAGACGTATACACGGTAAACCAGCGGCGGGTCTTTAAAGACACCTTCGGCGTGTTCTTGAAAAAATCCAAGATCAAATCGGACATCTCAATATTGATTTCCCGCACGACCCGGCACTGCGTATACTCCGGATATCCGCCCGCGCCGCTGGCCCTGTAACTGTTGAGGCAGATGGTAAACTCATCTTCATCCTTTACCATCTCGCCCTGGTACGTCAATTCCACAACGCGCTGTCCCTCTGGTCTGGAAATATCAAAGGCGTAGTTCACCCCGGAGAAATAGTCGTAGTTATAGTGCTCCACCTTCGGTTTCAGGAAGGCGTCCGCCACGCAGAGCCTCCCCTCCTCGTCAACGGCGAAGTATTCGGCGCTCCGCTCCATGGCCCGCCGCAGGACCGAGCCGGTCACACGCAGGACCGTCAGCGTATTGGTGTAGGGGTACGCCGTCAGCACGTCCCTCCGGCGCACGGTCTGGGGGAACCCCGCAATCTCATTGGCCAGACTTGTCGCCGCCAGCTGCGCACCGGAGCAGGACATCTGGACCTCATTGAAGAAGTCCGCAATGTCGTTTCCCTCCGCCGCCATAATCAGAGGCGGTGCCGGAAGCAGAGGGCGGTCCAGGCGGCCCACCACCGTATCAAGCCAGGTCTGCGCCCCCTGCTCCAGATTGCCGAATCTGTCCAGAAGAATGGGATCGCAGTCCCCGCCCGCCGGAATCGCCTGGCTGTTGCAGATGACATGCCCATCCGCCACGAGAGCTTTGAGGGAGATAAACGCCCTGCCGGAATCCGGGGCCTGAACGGCAAAGGTCCCAAAGAGGGACTGTCCCGGAATACACATATGCTGGTGGCCAGTCAGCAGAATGTCAAAATCCAGCTCCTGGCACAGCCGGTAGGCGATGTTCTCGCTGCTGGCGGAAAGCACCCGGCCTGTGGCGAGGTCCCGCTCAAAGCCGCCATGATAGACGCAGACGGTCAGGTCCGCCTGTCCCCTCAGCGCCTCCAAGGCCGCCCTGGCCGCCGGAATGGGATCGGTGATCGTCAGCCCGGTCAGATGCTCCGGCCGCTCCCAGACGTTCACATGGTCCGTCACAATGCCGACGACGCCCACCCGGAGGCCGTTCTCCAGCACGTGGACCCGGCTGGGAAAACGGACCGTCCCGTCACTCCGCAGAGCGTTCTGGCAGACGCAGCGGGCCTCCAGAGCGTCCAGATACGAGTCCAGATAGGCCATCCCGTAGTTGAAATCATGGTTGCCCAGGGTCACATAGTCATACCCGCAGCAGTTCATGATCTGGGCAAAGCTGCCGGCGTCCTCCTGGGAGTCGTGGCAGAAGGCCCCCAGAGGAGAGCCCTGTAAAACATCGCCTCCGTCTATGATAAGGGTATTGCCGTCTTTTTGAAAGCGGTTGGCGCATTTGAAGAGGCCGAGCTCCCGTTCCTCCGCGCCGCGGTAATCCGTCGGGTAGATGAACGCGTGAAGGTCGGAGGTGAAGTAAATTTGCAGCGTCTTTTCTTCCATGCCCTCACCCCCGCGTCAGCTTCATGCGGATCTTAGCGGAGATCCACTCAATCATCAGCACCAGCACGATCAGCCCCAGGAGAATAGACCCCACCTCGTTCCAGCGGTAGGAGCTCATGGCGAAAATCAGCGGCGCGCCAATACCTCCGGCACCCACCAGGCCCAAAACCGTGGCGTCCCGCAAATTCATATCGAAGCGGTAAATCAGGGTGGACATGAAGTCAGGAAACAGCTGGGGCAGGATGCCGTAGCGAATTTTTTGGAACGTCGTGCAGCCCGCCGCGTCCAGGGACTCCAAAATCCGCTTGTCCAAGTCCTCGATGCTCTCAATGAACATCTTGGAAACCATGCCGATGGAGCACAGGGACATGGTCAGAAGACCCGCGAAGGGCCCCGGCCCTGTGACACGGATGAACATCAGGCCATAAATAAAGGCGGGAATGGTTCGGATCGCCGCGATGGCGAAGCGCCCCAGCAGGGCGATGGGCTTTGGCATCAGGTTCGTGGCGGACAGGAAAGACAGAGGCACCGAAATCACCGCCCCGACTATGGTGCCGAGAAACGCGATGCACAGCGTCTCCAGCAGGAGATACGCCACGCCGGAGGCCGTGAAGTTGAACAGCAGTTTCGTGTCCGGGTGCAGAATGCCGGAGAGGATGTTCCCCGCCACGCTCAGGCCGTTTCCGGCGGTATCGCTGATCACGACCGTGGAGCTGGACCACGCCAGCAGACACGCCGCCGCGAAAGCCAGCAGCAATTTCATGATCCAGGTTTTCGGAGCCCGTTCATAGGCCGCCGCAATTGTTTTTTCCATACCGGCGCCTCCCTTCAAGTCAGGCGCTTGCGGACAGCGTGGCTGAAGCCCTCAATGGCTACCACCGTCACAAACAGGACGATCAGGATCATGCCGACGCTGCTGTACTCCCGCCAGCCGATTTTCTCATTCATGATGAGGCCCAGTCCTCCAGCCCCCACATAACCCAGAATGGAGGCGTAGCGCACATTGCCCTCCAGGCAGAACAGCGACACAGAGAGATAGGTGGGCAGCACCTGGGGAAACACCGCCGTGACGAACGCCTGGGTCCGGGTCGCACCCAGGGCCTCCATGGCCTCGAAGGGACCCATGTCCACGGTCTCAATCAGCTCGAACAGCTGCTTGCCCACATAGGCGAAGGTGAAAACCGCAATCGCGCAGGTGCCCGCCATGGTGCCCAGGCCAAAAATGTAGGTGGCAATCAATGCGCAGACCAGGGTGGGCAGCGTCCGGACCAGGCTGAGGAACAGTCGCACCAGAAACACCACCGCCCGATTGGTCACAATGTTGCTGGCCGCCAGAACCGCGAAAGGGATGGCCAGAACCGAGCCCACAAAGGAGCCTAGGAGGGACATCTTGATCGTATCCAGCAGCGGCGTCCAGATTTTCGGGAGATAGCCCGTATTGGGGGGGAACATGTCGAAGAGAATATCAAAGAACCGGCTGCCGCCGCTGAGCAGGGTCTCAAAGTTAAACCCCGTAACCCGGACGGATACCACGGTGCAGAATAGAATCACCAGCAGGATCAGCGGCAGGCGGGTAAACTTCTCCTCCACCACCTTGCCGTTGGGCAGCTTATACCGATGGGGCTTAAAGAGACAGTCATACAGCTTCATGCCGTCTCCTCCTGCGGGCCGGACTCTCCATAGATGCTGCTTAGCACCGTTTGATCCACCGCCTTGGCCGGTCCGTCGTAGACAATCTGACCCGCCCGAATGCCGATGATGCGGTCCGCGTATTCGATGGCCAGCTCCACATGGTGAATGTTCAGCAGGATGGAGATGCCCATGTCCTTGTTGATGCGCACAAAATCCTGCATGACCTGTTTGGCCGTGACAGGGTCCAGGGCCGCCACAGGTTCATCCGCCAGAATAATTTTGGGATTTTGGGCAAGGGTCCGGGCCAAGGCCACCCGCTGCTGCTGTCCGCCGGAGAGCTGGTCCGCCCGGATGTAGGCTTTGTCCAGAATCCCAACCTTGTCCAGGGACTCCAGGGCCGTGAGCTTATCCTGTTTGCGGAAGGCCCCCAGCAGAACCCGCCAGAAGGGCATTTCAGGCACACAAGCGGAAAGCACGTTGCGGATCACCGTCGTGCGGGTAACCAGGTTGAAGGACTGGAACACCATGCCGATCCCCCGGCGAAAGCGTCGCAGTTCTTTGCCTTTCAGCGTGCTTACATTGACTCCCTCAACGGTCAGCGTGCCCTCCGTAATATCATGCATCCGATTGACGGCCCGCAGCAGCGTGGATTTTCCGGCGCCGGAGCGGCCGATGATGGCTACAAACTCGCCGTCCTGAATGGTGAGGGTCACATCCTTCAGTCCGACGGTCCCGTTGGGATAGACCTTGGAAGCATGGTCAAATACAATCATTTTGGCTGCCTCATTTCTTTTCATAAACACGGAGGAGAGAATATCCTCCGCGGCGCGGAAGACCCGCGGGCAACTGGATATTCTCTCCTGCCAAAGGTCAGGAATCAGTTCGCGGCCGTCAGCTCTTGAATCAGCTTCTGTGCCGCCCGCTCGTTGTCATAGTCGGAGGATTGGGCCTTCTGGTAGCCGTTGTGGCTGTAGATGGCGATGACCTCTTTCCCCTCGGGCGTATTTCCAATGTTGATAAAAGCGTTCTGGAGCGCCGCGACCATGTCCGCGTCCATTTTGGGGGAGGTCTTGCTCACCGACACAGTATCATTGTAAATGGGGGCCGTGACGCCAATCAGGCCGGTCTCCTCCCAGATGGAGCCCTCCCGTCCAAACTCAGTGTTCCAGCGCTCCGCGTAATCGCGGCGGGCGTCGGCGTAGGTCACCAGCACGTCCACCTGTCCGGAGGCCAGGCGGGCAAAGGCGCTGGCATAGGAGTCCGACTGGACGGCGCTGGCAAGGTCCGTAATGCCCTTGCTGTAGCGGTCCTGGAGCCACAGGGCGGGATAGATGTAGCCCGCGGGAGAGGAGGAGCCCATGACGCTCCAGTTGGCGGCGTTCAGCTCGTCCCAAGTCAGCTCCTCGCCCGCGTTGACCTTCGCTACCAAGGCTTGTCCCTTTTCAGAGGGCCCGGCGATGAGCAGCGCGCGATAGGAGACCGCCTGCTTGTCGGACGCCTCGGTGGGCGTTCCGTCGTTCCAGTCCTTGGGATCGTCAAAGTCCTTGCTCAAGCCGTCGCGGGTAGCGGTCAGAATGACATCGCAGCCGTCGTCGTACAGCACGTAGGTTCCGCCGGGAATCAGGCCCACGTCTGCGGTACCGGCCACCAGGGCCTCGCCCACCGCCTCATAGGTAGTTCCAACCGTAATCTCCACCTCGCCGATGTCATAGCCCTCTTTCAGCATCGCGTCCTTCAGCATCTGCTTCAAGGGCTCCGTGGCAGTGACGATCTCACTGGGTTCACGGGAGGGGACAAAGTAGACGCTCAGCTTGTCCACCTGCTTGGGGCCGCCGGCTTCCGCCGGGGGCGTGTCGGTATTCTGCTGGCCACCGCCGCCGTTGCTGCCGCAGCTTGCCAGCAGGCCGAGGCACAGGATCATGGTCAGCGCCAATGCAAGAGCTCTTTTCATGGTGTAACCTCCTAATAAGTTATAATGATTTGCTAAGGGCATACGCCCGTTAACACGGAAAAAAGGGCTGTTCCAAGCCCAAAGAAAAGCCGTGCGCTATACTTGGTAAATAAAGTATAGCACACAGCTTGTGGAAATTTTTTCCCGTTTTCGTTTTATTTTTCCTGATTTCGCCAAGGAGATCATTCAAGCGGTCTTTGACTTTTAAAGTAGTATCCCACTAGCTCCTCAAATGCCAGGATTACCCGGCCAAAGAAGGGATTCGGCATCCCCCCTACCAGCGTCTGTTTCGAACCCTCGACAATAAAGACCAGATCGGACAGCGAGGCCAGGGTGGACTCCTCTCTTTTTGTAAAGCAGATGATTTTGAATCCCCGGTCCTTCGCTGCGCGCACGTCGTTCAATATGGGCACCGCTTCCCCGCTCTGGGAAATCGCAATCAGCAAAGACGGCTCAATATTGGTGGCGGCGCCTTTGTGTTCCTCATGGAAGATCATGAAGTCGTAAAAATGAACCCGGTTGAACACCATAAAGCCGCAGACGGCCAGCCGCTGCGCAATGTAGTCCGCGACCAGCTCGGAAAACCCGCTCCCATCGGCAAAGAGCTTCTGGTTCTGGAACTGCCGGAGAAGCTCACAAAACTGAAGGCCCTTCTCTTCGTCGTAGTTATCAATCAGCTCCTGAAGCGCCGCTCCGCTGGAGCGGTCATTTGCGTTGGCGGTCTGCTGCAGGTGATAATACAGTTCACTGTAGCCATCAAAGCCCAAGCGCTTGCACATTTTGATAATATAAGTCGGCGAGACATAGTTTTCATTGGCGATCTGCTGGACGCCGATTCTCCGCTCGTCATTTTCAATGTGCCGGATAATGCTGGTGATGATCTTGGTTTCTTCCTCGGTCAGCAGGTTTGTCAGGAGATAATAGTTTTTGTTCATAGGAGCGCACCTCCATGTTCGCTGCCTCCGGCTGCGTGAGCTGACACTTTATTATCTCACGATTCGCCTGGAAATGCAATCTTCTATCTTTGTTCTCCTTTTTCAGACCGGTGTTGCTGAAAGCAGCTTCGCTAAAATATCCGTCAAAATATTCGAAGTGTGCAGCCATCCACCAGCGGACGACTGCCCTATAAACTTAAATTTCTATTCTTCGATATCCATAATGAGTTTCTTACATTGTCTGCATACATAGGCATTCGGAAATTTAGGAGAAGATGCGAATGATACAAAATATATCGTCTCAAATGGCGAAATCTTGATTACCGAAAACGCGGAAAGCACCTCCAATACGATTGAGGCTGATGGTGTGGCGGCACATATCACCCTTTCAAATGTCAAACAGAACAGCGGTTTTCCCGATTCTGCTGCTTGCGGTTCAGACTGTTTTTCATGATGAATGACCTCCTATATGATATGTTGGGAGCTTTACTGTCCCCACAGTACCACAAAGGGGGAAACGGCGGAATGCAGCAATGTTTCAAAATCTGTTTACCGCAGTTTTCCTCCGGCGCACGTCACAAAACCAGGGCAGCAAATTTATATGAAATATCCAAAATAGCAATTGGCAGGCAGACAGGTTTCTACATCCAAGCTAACAACCAGACAACTTTGTTTCTTTTCTTTTAAAAGCTGTTGAATCAAGCGTGACTTTATGCTACATTTTCAATATACAGATGTTGGAAAATGACCTGGACCTCATCTGATGCAAAACAGAAAAGGAGCGAGATTATGAAAAGAAGAATTCTCAGCATTGCACTGCTTGCCGCCATGTGCGCAGCCCTGCTGGCGGGCTGCGGCCAAAAGTCCGCAACCTGGAAAGTGACCTGCCCCTGGGCTCCCTCCGGCGTGGCCGCCATGGTGAGCCAGCAGGCGGCGACCAAGTCCACCAGCTACTCCGACACCATCACCCTGGTGGCCGAGGCCATCAAGGGAGACGCCGCCACTGTAAACACCTGGGTAGCCGACACCAAGGCCAACGATACCGAGCTGGTCTTCGTGGGCGAGGGCCTGCTGTCCATCACCTCCATCCTGGACCCGGCCAAGATGCAGTTCGGCTATGAGGACTTTGTGTTTGTGGAGAACCTGTATTCCTCCATCTTCGTCCTCTCCGCCGACGCCAAGCTGAACATCGGCAGCGTGGCCGACCTGGAAGCCTATGTCCAGCAGGGAACGGAAATCAGCGTGGCCGTCAACGGCGCCACCAGCTCCGAGGCGTTCCTGGCCGCGGCTTTGTTCGGTTCCATGGGCGCGGGTGATAAGCTGAAGCTGACCCCCTATCAGTCTGCCGCCGAGGCCGCTCAGGCCGTGGCCCGGGGCGAGACTCAGTTCGCCGTCTCCCACCAGTCCCAGATTCTGGAGACCTATCAGCAGAAGGGCGTGACCGTTGTGTGCGCCTTTGACGAGGGCAATATCGAAAACGGTCCCTTCGCCGGCGTTGAAGGCGTGGGTCAGCATGGCTATCCCTACTTCCGCAACCGCTGCTTCGTCATGGCCCGGGCCGGCACCGACGAGAAGAAAGTCGCCGAGCTGAAAGAGCTCTACGGCAAGATTCTGGCGGATGCAGAGGTCGTGGAGTGGCTCCAGGACACCATGCTGCTGGAAGTGGATACCATGTCCGTTGCGGACGTGGAAGCCCATGTGGAAAACGTGAAGAGCATCGTCAACGAATATAAGGACATCGTCGCGGGCTGATCGCAGCGCTCCATACGGGGGAATGGGATAGGGCAGAGGTCCCGCCCATTCCCCCTTTTTATTCTCTGAATTTTGAAAGGAGGACCCCTATGAAGCAATGGGTAGAGCAGTTTAACGGCCGTATGGACGCCTGGGGCCGGAAGCTGCACGAAAAAGAAATCCGCATCCCCATTGACCTGGTTACCGGCCTGGCGTTCGCGCTCTTTGCCGTGGCAATCCTGCTGGTCATGCCGGACCAGGTGGCGGTTTCCGAGAAGGACGTGGTCAACGGCCGGGCGTTTCCCACCCTGCTGATGACGGTCATGCTTTTGTGCTGCGCCATGCTGATTGGCAAGGAGCTCTATAAGCTGGCCACAAAGCAGCCCTTGAATTGGAAGGTCATCAACATTCAGGTGGAGGCCAAGGCGCTGGTAATCCTGGGCATTCTGCTGGGCACCTATTTTCTCAGCAAGTGGACCGGCCTGTTTGTGGTGGGCGCGGTATTTTGCTGCCTGGGTTTTTTGCTGTATTTCCGGTGCCGGAAGAAATCCTACTATGTCATTACCCTGGTCATTGCGGTAGCCATCTGGGCGGCCTTTCGCTTTGCCTTGGGCGTGGACTTTTAAGGAGGGGGATTCATGTTACAGTACATTGCCCCGGCCACCGGCCTTTTGTTTACGCTGGAAAACATCCTGTGGATTAACATCGGCGTGTTTATCGGCTCGGTTTTCGCGGCTATCCCCGGGCTGAGCGTCATCCTGTGCGTGATTTTGTTCCTGCCCGTCACCTACTCCATGACCGCCATTCCCGGCATGATGTTCCTGCTTGGCATCTACTGCGCCGGGGGCTATGGCGGCAGCGTGTCCGCCATTCTCATCAACACCCCCGGCACCCCTCACGCGGCGGCCACCATGCTGGACGGGCACCCCCTGTCGGAGCAGGGCCGGACCAAGGCCGCGCTGAAAATCGCCTTGTACGCCTCCACCTTCGGCGGGATCTTCTCCGCCCTGATGCTGCTGTTTCTGGGGCCCCAGGTGGCCCGGGTGGCCGCTCAGCTGGGCACCGCGGAGTACTTCATGGTCTGCGTTTTTGGCCTGACCATCATCGCCGGCGTATCGGGCAAGAGCATGATCAAGGGCTTAATTTCCGCCTGCCTGGGACTGCTTATCTCCTGCGTGGGCTCCGACCCCATGACCAGCTATGACCGCTTTACCTTCGGCATTTCCCGGCTGTACCTGGGTTTGGACCTGGCAGTCTGCCTCATTGGCCTTTTCGCCCTGGTGGAGATCATGTCCAAGGCGGAGAAACGGCTGGACCGCCTGAATCTGGATACCACCCAAATCAAGGACGACGGCGTCATTACCAAGGAGGAATACAAGCGCATGGCCCGTCCGGTGCTGCTGTCCTCCATCATCGGCGTAATGGTGGGCATCATCCCCGGCACCGGGGCCTCGGAGGCCTCCTGGTTCAGCTATAACACCGCCAAAAACATGTCCAAACACCCGGAGGAGTTTGGGCACGGCTCCGTAGAGGGCATAGCCGCCGCCGAATCGGCCAACAACGCCGTCACCGGCGCGACCCTGATTCCCCTGCTCACCTTGGGCATTCCCGGAGACGGCACGGTGGCCATCATGCTTTCCGCCCTGATGATCAACGGTCTGAATCCCGGCCTCAGCCTCTTCACCACCCAGGGAAACATCATGTACGCCATTATGCTGGGCCTGATTCTGGTGAATATCTTTATGCTTCTCCAGGGCAAGTTCCTCACCACCCTCTTTGCCAAGGTGGTGTCCATCCCCCAGGAAATCCTTACCCCCATCATCGTCATCTTCTGCTTTGCCGGGGCCTATTCCGTGAATGAGAATTTCTTCGACGTGGGCGTGGCCCTGATTTTCGCTATGCTGGCCTGGATTCTGCGGAAGCTGGAGCTTCCCCCGGTGCCCATTCTCCTGGGGCTGGTGCTGGGCAGCATGACGGAGACGAACTTCCGCCGGGCCCTGCTGATCTCCAACGGGAGCCCCAAAATCTTTTTCAGCAGCGTGTACTGCATCATCTTCCTGGTCCTGATTCTGCTGGCGGTGGGCGCCATCGTCCGGGGGAAGATGAAGGAACGCAGCACGCAGAAGGAGGACTGACCATGCCCAACAACATCATTTTTTACTTCACCGACCAGCAGCGCTGGGACACCTGCGGCTGCTTCGGCCAGCCCCTGGACATCACGCCCAATCTGGACGCCCTGGCCCGGGAGGGCGTGAAGTTTGACAACGCCTTCTCCCCCCAGCCGGTGTGCGGCCCCTGCCGGGCCCTGTTCCAGACCGGAAAGTATCCCACGGAGACCGGCTGCTTCCGAAACAACATCATGCTGCCCGCCGGCGTCAAGACCCTGGGCCAGTACATTGAGGAAGCGGGCTATGAAACCGCCTATATCGGCAAGTGGCACCTGGCCAGCGACGGGGAGCTGGAAAAGCCCCCCACCATCGACCACACCGTCACCGCCATTCCCCGGGAGCTGCGGGGGGGCTATACCGGCTTCTGGCGCACCGCCGACGTGCTGGAGTTCACCTCCCACGGCTACGACGGCTTCGTCTTTGACGAAAACAACCGGCGGGTCGACTTCAAGGGCTACCGGGCGGACTGCATCAACGACATGGCCCTGGAATTTTTGGACGGCTACACGGGAGAAAAGCCCTTCTTCATGACCGTCTCCCAAATTGAGCCCCACCACCAGAACGACCGCAAGCACTATGAGGGGCCGGAGGGCTCCAAGGAGCGGTTTCGGGACTTCATTCTGCCCGAGGACCTGAAGGCCCTGGGCGGCAACGCCGCCGAGGAGTATCCGGATTACCTGGGCCAGTGCGCCAGCCTGGACGAAAACCTGGGGCGGCTGGTGGCGAAGCTGAAGGAAAAGGGACTGTATGAGAATACGGTGATTCTCTTCGCCTCGGACCATGGCTCCCACTTCCTCACCCGGAACCGGGACGATCATCTCAACGGCTACGACGACTATAAGCGGTCCTGCCACGACGCCTGCCTCCATGTGCCCCTGGTCATTGCCGGCGGGCCCTACCGGGGCGGCCGGGCGGTGGAGGAGCTGGTCAGCACCGCCAGCCTGCCCAAGACCATTCTGGCCCTGGCGGGCGTGGACGTGGGAGACGCCATGATCGGGGAAAACCTTCTTGACGTTGTGGAGAAAAAGGCGGATAATAGGCCCAATGAGATTTTCGCGCAGATTTCCGAGAGCCGGGTGGGCCGGTGCATCCGCACGGCGCGCTATACCTACTCCGTCTATGCCCCCGGCGTAAACGGCGGCGCGGCGGCGGCCTCGGACCGCTATGCGGACGATTTCCTCTACGACATGGAACAGGACCCCCACCAGCTGAACAATGTGGTGGCCGATCCCGCCTACGCCCAAGTAAAGGCGGAGCTGCGGGAGCGTCTGCTGGACTGGATCTGGCAGGCGGAAGGGGCACGTCCCGTCATTACGGACTGAGGAGAGCTGCGCGATTCCCGGGAGGGCGCCATGAAGGAACTGGACCGAAAGTCGGAAATGGTCTACCGCTGGGTACGGGCCTACATTGAGGAAAACAAGTTTTCCAGCAATACGAAGATTCCATCGGAAACGGTTCTGACCCGAAAACTCTCCGTCAGCCGGGAAACCGTGCGCCGGGCCCTGAGCCGGCTGACGGAGGAGGGGCTTCTCCTTCGGGTAAAGGGAAGCGGAACCTATATCAACAAAGAGGTGGCCCTGTCCTGGGAATTGGGGGGCAGCGAGGGAAGGACCAAAATCGGGCTGATCCTCCAGGGCCAGGACGGGAACGCCAACTCCAGTCTGATGGACGGCATCCGAAGCATCCTGCCCCCGGACCAGGTGGATTTGCGCACCTTCCTCACCGACAACAAGTTTGCCAACGAGCGCCGCTGCCTCCAGGCCGTGGTAAACCAGGGCTTTCAGGGGTTCATTGTGGACGGCGTGAAGGCCAGCCTGCTGAACCCCAACCTGGACTACTATCAGAAAATTTACCAAAAGCGGATTCCCGTCATTTTCTATAACAACTATTATAAGAACCTGAAATGTCCCCGGGTGGTGGTCAACGACCTGCGCTGCGCCGAGGAGCTGATCAGCCTGCTGATTCGCCAGGGGCACCGGCACATCGCCGGGATCTTCCTCTCCGACAATTATCAGAGCATCGAGAAGTTTCAGGGGATGACGGCCACCCTCCAGAAAAACGGGGTGGAGTATCAGGACGATTACGTCAAATGGTTTGCCTCCAGCGAGGCGTATGACGCCCATTCCATCAGGCGGTTTCTAAAGCGCCTGCCCCGTTATACGGCGGTGGTCTGCTGCAACTACATGATCTTCCAGCTGACCCGGCAGGTGCTGGAGCAGCAGGGGAAGCGGGTGCCGGAGGACTGCTCCCTGGTGTGCTTCGACTACTCCAGCGGCGACTGGGAGGCGGAGGGGGTGACCTGCTCCATCCACCAGGGTTACCGTATTGGACAGGAGGTGGCCTCCCGGCTGATGCGCATGATCCGAAACCGGGATTGCGACGATAAGGGTTACACCTATGTCTTGCCGCCGGAGATTTACCTGGGAAGGACGGTAGGACCCGCAAGAGAGGCAAGGTAAGCGGCGCGCCGCTTTGGAAGGAAAGGAGGGCGCCCCATGCCGCCCCTGAGCATTTTACTAAAGCCCGCTTCCAGCGGATGCAATCTGCGCTGCGCGTATTGCTTTTATGCCGACGAGGCAAAGGCCCGCACGATTCCCAATTATGGCCGGATGCCGGAGGCGGTGAGCCATGCTCTGATCGAAAAGGCGGTGGAGGCGGCCGAGGGATCGGTCACATTCCTGTTCCAGGGAGGGGAACCCACCCTGGCGGGATTGGATTTTTTCCGGGATTTCGCCGCCCATGTAAAAAAAACCGCCCCTCCCAGCCTGACGGTCTACTATGCCATCCAAACGAATGGAACGCTGCTGGATGAGGAGTGGTGCCGCTTTTTCAAAGAGAACCGCTTTCTGGCGGGCCTGTCCCTGGACGGCAGCCGGGAGTGCCACAACCGTTTCCGTTTGGACGGAGCGGGAAAGGGAACCTATGACCGGGTACGCCAGGCGGCCCGCCGGCTGGAACAGGCCGGTGTGGAGTACAATGTCCTGACCGTAGTGACCGGCTATCTGGCCCGGCATATCCAGAGCGTTTTTTCCAGCCTGTGCAGGGAGGGTTTCCGGTTCCAGCAATACATTCCCTGCCTGGACCCGCTGAAAGAGGAACGGGGCGGCCAGGAATACTCCCTTTCTCCGGCCCAGTATGCGGAGTTTTTGAAAAAGCTGTTTGACCTGTGGTACCGGGAGCTGGAGCAGGGCCGCTACTGGTCCATACGCTATTTTGACAACCTGCTCTGGATGCTGGAGGGGCACGCTCCGGAGCAGTGTTCCATGCGTGGGTGCTGCGGCTTGCAGTATCTGGTGGAGGCGGACGGCAGCGTCTACCCCTGTGATTTTTACGGGCTGGACGCATACCGCCTCGGGAATATCCGGGAGGACGTCTGGGAGGACTTGGACCGTGCCAGGGAAGCGCTGGGTTTTGTCGAAGCCTCCCGGCACGTACCGGAGAAATGCGGTCATTGCCGGTGGTATCCCCTGTGCCGGAACGGATGCCGGCGGGACCGGGTTCTTGAGGGCGAGCAATTGGGATGCAACTATTATTGTGAGGCCTATGCCGGCTTTTTCGCCTATGCCCTTCCCCGTCTGGGCCGGGCGCGGCTCCTGCTGCGCCGTATCCAGGCTCCGTGAAGCGCCGGAAAGGCTGTATCTGACCAGTGAGAGTGAGAAGGAGACAGGGCATTTTCCCCGTGCGCTCCGCAAGGACCTGGAGCATACATTAAGCTGTGAGGAACCAACATGCTGATCTTTTTTCTTGTGGCCCTGACGGCCAGCGTCGCGGGGGCAATCTGCGGCATCGGCGGCGGCGTGATCATCAAGCCGGTGCTGGATCTGCTCCATTTGGAGACGGTAACCGCCATCAGCTTTCTGTCGGGCTGTACGGTGCTGTCCATGAGCTGCTATTCGGTGGGAAAATCCCTCCTGGCGAAAGAGCACAGCGTTTCCTTGAAAGTGGGGACGCCGCTGGCCCTTGGCGCGGCGGCGGGAGGACTGGCGGGAAATCAGCTGTTTGCCGCCGTGCGGGAGCTGTCCGGCTCGCCGGACACGGTGGGGGCGGTTCAGGCCGCCTGTCTGGCCGTGGTGACTGCGGGGACGCTGCTGTATACGGTCAACAAGTCCCGCATTTCCACCCGCCGCGTCCAAAACTTCGCCGCCTGCGTGGTCATCGGACTGGCGTTGGGGGCAATGTCCAGCTTTTTGGGCATCGGCGGCGGGCCTATCAATCTGGTGGTGCTGTACTACTTTTTCAGCATGGACACCAAGACCGCCGCCGCCAACAGCCTGTATATCATCCTGTTCAGCCAGATATGCAATCTGCTCACCACGCTTTGCACCGGCGCGGTCCCGCCGTTCCGCTGGCCCGTACTGGCACTGATGGCGGCGGGCGGCATCGGCGGCGGAATCATCGGCCGGAAGCTGAACCGCCAAATGGCGAATCAGTCGGTGGAGCGGCTGTTCATCGGCCTGATGGGGGTTATTATCTGTATCAGCCTGTTCAATACATGGAGGTATGCGGGCTGGTAGATGCGGGCCCGTTTCCCGGTGCTGCGTTATTCTGATACAAAAGGACATCTAGGGCAGCACCCAAAAATCATGAGAAACGTTCATCGGTCCAGGAACCGCAGGGCCGCGTTGCCGTCCTTGACGGGCGTCAGCCCGCCTGCGTCCTCTGCCTTGCCCTGCGCTCGCTTCCTTTTTCTCATTATTGCTGGGAACTGCTCTAGCTCTTTGAACCCCTCGTCTCAACCTAGTTTGCAGAAAGTCTTCGAGGCATATTGCGCTCCATGGTCGCTGTAAGACATCAGAAGACTTAAGAGCATTCCTGCTTTGGAACATTTGCTTGAAAGTTCCCTTGCGGCAGCGCCCCATGCCCGGTGTTTCATAAATCGTAATCCGGTCAACCAGTTCGTGAATCGGTTGAAGAAAGCCTTTTGGATTTGGTAAGTGTATTCACTCTGACAGAGCCTGAAAGACGCTGCGGTTGTGGAGAACCGCTGGGGAATCCGGTTTAAAGGCGGCGGCCAATTCATTAAAGGTTTCCGCCCGTTTCTGGTCGCCAAGGCGGCTGTAGCAGAGACACAGCTGAATACAGGGGAGGTATCCGTAACAATCCGGGGAGACGAAACCGCCCTTGCGGTCATCCCGGGTACAGGTCAGGGCCAGAGCGTACCAGTAGGCGGCCTGGCGGTATCGCTCCACCCGGAGGAACCAGTGTCCGATTTCACAGCAGGCCTCCGCCCGAGGGCGGTCGTAGACAAAGGTGTGCAGCAGCGCGGCCAGTTCTGCCTGATCATGGCCCAACTCCTTGTGACAGTAGGCGCAGTGGCAGCAGGCATCAATGTTGTTCTCTACCCAGCCCCGGCCTTCCTCCAGGAAGCGCTCAAAGACGGCCAGCGCCTCATCCCAGCGGTGGTGGTAATAGAGCTCCCGGCCATAGTAAAACTGCTGGCGGGGCTCCAGTTCCACGCCTGCGTCCAGCTGGGCCTGATAGATATGCAGGTTTCGGTCCGGGTCGGAGGGATGGGTCTTGCGGTGTGTGACGGCAAAATCTGCATATTTTGTCTGCCCCACCGGCGTGATCGCTTCGTGAACGGCTCCCACCCAACTCATCCCCTCCCGGTTCTTGATGAGCCGCTCCCGGTAGTAGGAGAAGGTCACCCGGCCGCTCTCGTCAAAGCCGGTGTGGTAGGGAGCCATAACCACCGCGACAGAGGGGTCCAGCGACTCCTTCAAAGCCAAAAAGGCCTTCCGGTCCTCATCCAAAAGTATATCGTCGGCGTCCAGCCACATACAGTAGTCCATGGACGCGTGGGAAAAGGATTCGTTTCGGGCGGCGGAGAAGTCGTCCCGCCAGGAGAAGTCAAAAATTTTATCTGTAAACCGGGCGGCGATCTTCCGGGTGCGGTCAGTAGAACCGGTATCCACAATGATGATCTCGTCCACCAGCCCAGCGGCGCTCTCCAGACAGCGTTCCAGCACGTCCTCCTCATTTTTTACAATCATACACAAGCTGACGCTTACCATAGCGCGGCCTCCTTTCAATACGCAACATGTGCTCCCGCCGGCTTCTGCCGGCGGGAGCATATGGTTTTGGCTTCATGTCTAATGCCTGCGTTTATTCGTCGTCGAAATCCAATCCAACTTCCACTTCCGTATCGTGTTCCGGGGCTCTCACCAAGCCCGGCCCATCCAGCCGGATGATGGTCAGGGAGGCCCCTGCGCCGCCGCCCACCAGAATGGCAGTGCCCACAATGCTGGTGAACATTTGCAGGGAAATGGTGGAGTTTGCGGGCAGGGTAACTTTGATCTGGTTCTCGAAATTGGAGGTGGAGATGACCGGATTGATGGTGGAGGGGGTGCTGTTGGCCCCATTGATTACCAGCCGGGTCCCCATCAGCAGTCCTACAGTGGTATTCACGTGGTAGGAAATCTGGTAGGTGCCCGGTGTGGCCACGGTAAACACCGTGTTCCCAGCGTTGACGGTGATGTCCGGAGACAGGAGCTGGGCGTTGGGCAGGGCAATGGGAGCGCCCCCCAGCGCCACCAGAATGCTGCTGCCCTGGGTGTTGGCGGCAAAGCCGGCGGTAACCGTCGGATTGGGGCCGGTGGCTCCTGTGGCTCCGGCAGCGCCTGTGGAACCGGCGGCTCCAGCCGCCCCCACCGCACCGGCAATGCCGGTCGGGCCGGTCGGGCCGGCTGCACCAGCGGGACCAGCGGCCCCGGCAGCGCCATCTGCCCCGGCGGCCCCGGTGGGTCCAGTTGCCCCTGTTGCCCCAGCGGCTCCCGTGGGACCAACTGCTCCGGCGGCTCCGGCAGTGCCCTCTGCCCCAACGGGACCAGCGGGACCTTGACCTCCGGTGGGGCCGGCGGCCCCGGTGGCTCCTGTGGCCCCTGTTGCGCCGACAGGTCCGTCCGTTCCGGTGGGACCGGTGGCTCCGGCGGCTCCGGCAACACCTTCTGCGGGACCGGTGGCCCCTGTCGCGCCG
The DNA here is from genome assembly GCF_950073225.1 of uncultured Oscillibacter sp. NCBI lineage: Bacteria > Bacillati > Bacillota > Clostridia > Eubacteriales > Oscillospiraceae > Oscillibacter > uncultured Oscillibacter sp. The sequence continues at coordinate 921 of NZ_CATMPS010000007.1, read as the reverse complement.
GTAGGACCGGTGGGACCGGGCAGGATGGGGGCGCTCATGGCCGTGGCCAGCTTGCCGGTCAGAAGCATCTGCTGTTCCATCACGTTGGACAGGGTCTCTTGGACGCTTTGGTTGACCTGCATCACCTCATCCAGCGCCGCCGCCGTTTCCAGACCTGGCAGGGTCCCCAGAACATATTGCAGCTTCTCCCCCTCGGCGTTGAGGATGTGGCTCAGGCTGAGTTCCTCGGCAGCGATGGAGGAAATGATCTCGTTGAGGCTGCCCTCACGGGTCAGAGGCGGATCAATGATAGGAAAGGTTGGCAGTGACATAAGACATCCCTCCTCAGCTCAGACGGGTGATGGACAGAGTTGCACCAGCGGAGCCGGGCAGCAGGGTAGCTGCCGAGGCGATGCCGAACATTTGCAGGGAGATGGTGTCTCCGGCGTTTAGGTTCAGCAGGATCTCATTGGAAAAGTGGCTCAGGGACACTATCGGGGCCACAGTAGAGGCCGTGTTGGGGGTACCGTTGATGAGCAGGCGGGTGCCACTGGCCAAGGACGCAGTGGTGTTGACATTGTAGGACAGCTGATAGCGCCCGGCGCTGCTCACCGTGAACACCGTGTTTCCAGCGTTGACCGTGATATCCGGGGAGAGCAGTTGGCTGTCCGGCAGGGGAACCAGCGTGCCGCCCACCACAACGGCAAGCACTGTGCCGCTGGTGTTGGCCGCGAAGGCGGAAGTGGCGGTGACGTTGGGCCCAGTGGCTCCGGTGGGACCAGTCGCACCAGTGGCCCCGGTAGGACCAGTCGCGCCCGTAGCACCAGTGGCGCCCGCTGCACCCACGACACCCGCAGGGCCGGTGGCCCCCGTGGCGCCCGTCGCGCCTGTGGCTCCGGTGGCCCCCGTGGCTCCGGTGGCCCCGGTCGCGCCCGTAGCGCC